>NZ_LPVS01000238.1:0-8657 GCF_014843905.1 Mesorhizobium silamurunense
ATCACCCAACAGATATCAACTCAACAAATTAATGGGTCCTGACCCTAGCCAAGCCAACCAGCCTTCGGAATCATGGCGGGTTCTTTTGTGTCGGCATGGGAATGTCCAGCTACGCTTGGCGCTCCGGACGAGGCGCTGCTACAGAACGTCACGACTCGGGCCGTGACGCAGGTTGAACTCGACCGGGCAAGCCCGCTACTTAGGCGGGACCTCTTTCTTTCCTTTCGCCTCAGCGCAGACAGAACGAAACCGATCGACTTCAGCTTCGGTTAGGTGCTCGATACCAATGAAGGCGTTCTTGCCGTGACCAGAGCGAATCAATTCGTCGAGCTTCGCCTGGATGGCTGCGCCATCCCGGTTCTGGGTATTCTGGATCAGGAAGACCATCAGGAATGTGATGATCGTCGTCGCTGTATTGATCACCAGCTGCCAAGTCTCGGAATAGTCAAATATTGGGCCCGATACTGCCCATATCAACACCGATGTCAGGCAAAGTGCAAAGGCCCAAGGCCTGCCGGTGGCGTGAGCGACCGCTTCAGCCACCCGGTTGAAAGTCTTTTCCATGGCGATATCTCTAGGGTGCGAGTGCCGACGGTTTTCTCACTTTGCACTATGCGGCCTCCTGCAACGTTGACTGCAGACTCGACAAGTTCCGTCGGTGCCGCGTCGGTTTCCTTTTCTTCCCCGAGTGTCAAGTCGAGGAGGTTCACCGCCTCGGTGAGGCCGAGCTCGGATGCCCACGTCCGCAAAATGCCGTAGCACGAAATCTCGTAGTTTCGACGGCCTGTGCCGCAGAGAGCCGTCGCCCCTTTGTACTCTTCCATTATTTCACCGCCTTCGTCGGTAATGCCCATGATCGCGGCACAGGTTCTGGCGACCGGCTTCTTACTGATGACGTCGAACACCTGCTCGAACCGGGCAACGTGCTCCTTTGTCTGGCCATGCTTTTCGAAGGCGGCCTTCAGTTCGGAGCTCTGTGCCGCCTTTGGCCATTTTTGGCAGCGTTGCCATGTCCTTCTGTCGTGAAAAAGGTCGTTCAGGCCTTTGGAAGACGATTTGCTTGTCAGTGCGGTGATCCTTACTCTTCCTCGCCTCGCGTGGAGGTGTTGAGAACAACAGCTAGGCTGATCCGTCGTTCCCGCCGGAGCTAAATTGTTTATTGCGTGTGTCGTATCAGAGGAATGCAGGCTTGATGGCCTAGCCGACACTTCCCGCGACAATTTCCGCTCAGGTGGGCATATCCCCTCTCCAATTCGATTATTCTGGCGGAGCAAGGCGATCCGCCCCGGTCCTTCACCCCGCGGCCGCCTGCAGCTCCTTCTTGCTGGCCGGACGCCTCCGGCGCGGTCGGCGCTGGGGCGCGAGCTTGAGCGCCACCGGCGGCTCGTTCGACAGGGCGCCCGTCGCCGCGTCGACCATGCCGTAGGCGACGAAATCGGCGTTGAGGTCGCCCGCCAGTTCCGCCGCGGCCTCGGTATCGCGATTGCCGATCTCCGACCAGAACACGATGCCGACCCTGAGCTTCGGCTTGAGGCGCTTCAGCCGTCGCACCATGAAGCGCGCGTGCTTGGTGGACTGGCGGTTGAGGAAGCCGATGACAGCCGCGTCGACGGTGTCCAGCTCGAGGCGGCGGATGCCCGAGGGCTCCAGGTCGGTGAAGCTCGCTCTCGACGTCTCGGCGCCCTGCACTTCCAGCACCTGCGCCAGCATCGTCGCGGCGGCATCATCGAGTTCGCCGCGCCCGCCGGCGCAAAGCACGGAAAAGCCGGAGCCATCCGGCAGGTCGACCTCCTCGGCCTCGTCGCGCGCCTTGCCCTCAGCCGCCTTGCCTTCACCCACCTTGCCCTCCGGAGGCTTCTCCTCGCCCGGCGTGGCCGCCTGCTCGGCCTCCTCCGCCCCTGCTTCCTCCTGGGCGCTGTCGTCGAGATTGGCGACGAGCGTCAGCGCGCTCTCCGCCACCTGCTTGCGCTGCTCGTCATCCATGACGCCGCGCATGCGATCCTGCTCGGCGAGCAGCAGCGCGGGGATGGCCACCTGGTCGTAGAGCTCGAACAGGTACTTCTCCTCTAGCATCTCCTCGGCATTATCGGTCGCCTCCTCCGGGTCGCCGGCGAGCAGCCGCTGGTAGAGCCGGGCATGCGGCTCCAGCACCGGCTCGTTGCCGAACAGCACGTCGAGGAACTCGAACTGCGGCACATGCCGGCCGAGAACGACCAGGCAGACGGTGAGCGGCGTCGACAGCACAAGGCCGATCGGGCCCCAGACCCAGGTCCAGAAGATCGCCGCCACGATGATGGCAAGCGGCGAAAGGCCAGTGTGGGAGCCATAAAGCCAAGGCTCGATGACATTGCCGGTAACAAGCTCCATCACGATGAAGAGGCCCGCGGTCCACAAAAGCAGCGACCAACCGGGTGCAACAGCCAACGCCAGGAAAAGCGGTAGCAGCGCGCCGATGATCGGGCCGATATAGGGGACGAAACGCAGCGCCAACGCCAGCATGCCCCAAAGCAGCGCATTGGGAATGCCCAGCGCCCACAGGCCGATGGTGATCGGTATGGCGTAGACGATGTTGACCACCAGCTGCATCAAAAGATACTGGCCGACCCGCTTGCCGGCATCCTGCAGCGCCTGCGTGGTTCGGTGCAGGTCGCCATAGCCGACGAGGCGGATAAAGCGGTCGCGCAGGTCCTCTCGCTCCATCAGCATGAAGATGACGACGACGATGACCAAGCCGGCCGAGGTCAGCGGGCTGACCAGCGGCGCGATCAGGTTCTGCAGCAACTCGAGCGGCTTTTCATGCGCGATGATCTCGACCGGGACCGGGTCGCGCTTCGGCGCCTCGGCGGCCGACGGCAATTGGGGCTCCTGGCGGTCGATCTCCTGGCCGACACGCTCGATCACGCCGCTTAAGCGCGAGATGATGCCGCCGCCGAGGCCATTTCCCTTCAAGGCGCGGATCTTGGTGATGATGTTGATCTGGTAGACGGGAATGTTCTGCGCGAGGTCGCTGACCTGCGTGACGACGACGAACGAAAACAGCGCGAGCGCGGTAAAGGCGCCGAGCACACTGGCGATGACGGCGGGAAGGCGCGGAATGCCGGCCCGCTTCAGCGCTGACACGACCGGGGCGATGGCGAAGGTCAAAAGCAGCGCGACGGCGATCGGTAGGAACACCTCGCGGCCGAAATAGAGCGCGGCGACCGTCGCGACGACGGTGGCGACAGTCGGCAGCGCCGTGCGCGGGTGGCCCCGCGAGGCGGCAAGCAGGCTGGCCAGCCCAGGTTCGGGCGCCCGCGCACCGTTCCGACGAATGACCGCCACTTGATGCCTCCACCCTGCCATGATTGGCGATGTTTCGCTGGCGTGCAACGCGCGGGCCGGTGGATGGTTGCGAGCGTGCTTGCCGGACCAATAGCGCGATTTGAGAAAGGACTATTGACCCCGCAATAGCGCACTACAAAGCCGTGCTGTCCAACGAGAACACGCGGTGTAGCTGCTTGAACATCGGATGGTTGCGATCCTGCGGGAGGATGGCTGGGCGACGCAGTCTGCTTTCCCGAGAGCAGGCAAGCCTATGCCGAAATGCTTGATAGTGGTTGGAACGATGGCGTCCGACACATCCAGCCGGACAAAGGCATCTACATTTATTGGAATTTTGCCTTCCGCGGCGGCTACGATCGGAGCTCTGGCCTCCGGACGGATCATTTCCTCGCAGCCCTTCGCTTTCGAACAGACTACGCAGTGCCGGCGTAGATGTTGAGTTGCGCGGGTGGGAAAAACCAAGCGATCATGCGCCGGCCTGGATCGAACTCGATTGACCGCGACGGAACACAACAGGCGCGCTGAGCGGGTTAATTGCCAGGGACTGCAGCCTCGCGTCTTGACAAAGTCGAGTGGAGCGCAGGGGAGATTTCATCACCATCCGAAACGTCTAACGAGGGCCGCAGCGGCTGCCAGACTCTCATTCCCGATCGGATATTCTTCCAGCGGGCGGAGAAGTCATGGCAGACGTTGAGAACCCAGCGAGACCTTCGCGACCGCGATTGTTCAAGACCAGGAATCTGCCGGGCCCAGTGCGACCATAGGCGGACTGGTTGCGGTGGCGATACGAAGCGGCCGCCGCCACACCTGAGCAAGCACTTGCTAGCGCATCAACCCTGCCGCCCGAAGGGCGTCCTCTATGACCTTAGTGATTCCTGAGGCCGAAGCACGTGAATTGGGTGCCAGCGGTTCCGGAGTTGGGTCGAAATGGACCAGTCGCAATTCTTCCGCTGGTGTGAAGCTCCGCATGGCAGTGCCAGAGACGGCCTCAGTTTTCACCGGGCGCCACATGGTTGGCTTGGCGAGGCCCCAGAAGTGGGCAATATGCCGTGTCGAGGAAATTCCGACATCCAGCATGAAGGGCCCCGCGCTGCCGAGGCAATCGTTGCCACTGGTCTTGAGCGGCGTGCCATGTCCCATGCCGGCGATCATGTATTTCTCGATCAGTTCTCGCCCATTGTCGTCGCACCAGACCTGGCGTCTCTGTCCATCGACATTTTCCGTCCGTAGAGGGCGCGTGCCTACGTCATGCACTCCTTGCCACTGCGCCAAGATCGCATCTGCATTGGAGGGCACCACGGTGTTGTCGGCCGTGCCCTGCCAGATCGAAATCGTCGGCCAGGGCCCCTCGTGTGGTGAAGCTTCGCGCAAGAGCTGTTGGAGCGCAGCTTTGGAGGGACCGCCATGGCCCCGCATCCGATCAAAGGCCTCGGGGATGGTCGAGGCGCTGCCGTGGGCAAGCCCTGCGATGATCGCGCCACCCGCGAACACTTCCGGGTAAGTCGCCAGCATCGCCGATGCCATGGCGCCCCCTGCAGAAAGACCGGTGATGAAGATACGCTCCCGGTCCAGACCGTGCTCGACGACCATTGTCTCTATCATCTGACGGATGGAAAGCGCCTCGCCGGACCCCCGTCTCGAGTCGGCGGGTTGAAACCAATTGAAACAGAGGTTCGAATTGTTGGCGCGTTTCTGCTCCGGAAACACCAGTCCGAACCCAAGCTGGTCAGCCAGTTGGGACCAGCCTGAATAGCGATTGTAGGCGTATGCGTTTTGGGTGCAGCCATGCAGGACGACCACCAACGGTGCACTCTCGGAAAGGTTTGCAGGAAGATAGTATCTCGCGTTCAACCCGCCTGGGTCGCTGCCGAAGGAGGCCAGCGTCTGAAGGTGGCTTCGCCCGCCATGTTCGGCAGTATTGTTGGCGTAGTGCCCTTGAAGCGCGGCGAGGCGCGCGATCGTATCTGAAATTTTTCGCATGAAGCCGCCCTTATTCTGACGCCCGAAATTGGGCGGCAGCTTGAGCAACGCAATTAGATGAATATAGTTGCTGCACTGCACAAAAATCAACTCGGATCCGCGGTGTTGCTCCACAAAGCGCGAAGTGGGAAAGGCCTGCCCGACAACTATGCAGGCGGTTCGTTCGACTTAGCTCGGATCCAAATCGTGGTTGCGCCTCGCAGCGTAGTCTCTGTGGCGCCACGAAGAATGTTGCAAAGCGGAACATCAGCGATTTCGAAGAGTTCGAGAGGAGCGACAGGCATCGACCCCTCGTATTCTGTCGAAGATTGGGCAAATCCTGCCCGCGTCCTCCGCCAGGAGGCGCGGGCTTTATCAGGTAGTTTTTCGAGGCCAGCGCGGTCGGCGATTTGTAACCGGGTCATCAAAGGCGAACGTCTCGGAAACCCGACGACTGAAGTAGGGGCCGTCAGAGTTGAGAGCGAAGCCTGCTTGCCACCCAGTCCGTTATCTTCTCCCGCAGCGGGCGCGCTTCCCATTCGTCCAAGCTGACCTGCCTGGAGCGCGCGAGATCTTGATTGAACAAGTCGATCTGCGTCTTTGCAAAATCGTCGCCGTAGACATTGAGAGTGGCTTCGTCATTCAACCTTAGCGAACGCTCATCCAAGTTGGCAGAACCAAAGCTTGACCAGACGTCGTCTACGATCAGAAGCTTGGGATGATACATCGTAGGCTGAAATTCGAAAATTCTGACACCGGCTCTCAGCAAGTCGCCCCAGAAATAGCGCGAGCTCTTTCGAACCACGGGCACGTCAGTCAGGGAATTGGGAACAATCACATCGACTGACACCCCTCGTTTCCTGGCGTCCAAAATCTGTGCCAGCGCGATGTCATCTGGCACGAAGTAAGCCATTCCGATACGCAGGTGGTCCTTCGCGGCCGCTATCGCCGCCAACATCATCAGCTCCATATTCTCCGAGCCATTAGGCTGCGAGGAAAGTATCAGCTGGGCGCTAAGCACGCCCACGGGGTCGAGTATGGGGTAGAATTTCTCACCTTGGAGGGTCTCGCCCGTCGCCTCCAACCAATTCTCGGCGAACGCTGCCTGGAAGGCAGACACAGCGGGCCCTTTGATTTGGTAGTGCGTGTCGCGCCACTCATTTGGGTTGCGGGCTTTTCCACGCCAATTATCCGCAATGCCGACGCCACCGGTAAATGCGACCTGCCCGTCGACAATCAACAGCTTGCGATGCGTCCGATTGTTTACACGGTCCAACGTATACCAGTGGAGCGGTCGATAGCGCTCGAAGCTCACCCCAGCCGTTGTCATGATGCGGATCAGATCCTCGTCGAATGGGAGACTACCGACCCAATCGACCAGCACACGAACCTCAACACCCTCTCTGGCTTTGGCTGCCAACGCTGTCGCGAACTCATAACCGACGGAACCCGACCAATAGATATAGGTCTCCATATCAATGGTGGTCCGAGCCGCGCCAATCGCCTCGAGCATTGAAGGAAAGATCTCGTCTCCATTGACTAGCGTTTGCACCGCATTTGCGTTGGACATCTGTCCTTGCGAGTAACTGCTCATGCTCTTGGCGAACTGAGGGTCGGAAGCGTCGAAGCGGTGGGGCACCGTCGTTCGCAAAACGCGTGGCTCGGGCGTGAGGTTAATGCCCAGCAACGTGACCAAACTGACGGCAACCGCCACGGCCAGATAGGTGAAACCTTTGAGGGAGGAGCGGAATCTACTGCCCGACCTCATTGCTGTCGTGCTTGCCAATGATGCTGCGAACCAAGAGGCCGCACTTCAATCGCCCTGCTGTTTGCGAATACGATGTTTTTCGATTTCCTCGGGTTCTTCGTCGTCAATCCGGGTGATGTGTGAAGCAGCCGAGTCATTCGATCGCAACATCTCGTCCAGCTTGGCATGGATCGCTTGGGTGTCGCGATGCTCAGCGCGCTGAATGAACAGCGTCATGGCCCAAGTGCACAGGGTAGCCGCCCCATGCCAATCCAGACTCTCCCGATCGAGAAGCACCCAAAGACCCGCATAAGCCAGCTGGACCAAGAATGCTGCGGGACGCGAGGTCCACGTCCCCGTTAAGGTAAGGACGCTCGTGATCGGGTGATTTGCCATCACAGGGAACTTTCGACGGAGACCTAGGTTCCCACCGGCGCCCACGGCGGCGGGCCTAGCCATTCATTCGCAGTCTGAATATGCAATTTTTCTAAAATACTCGGAACGGAACGCTGCGGAGAAAGAGCTCCACAGCGCCGACCTGGCCAGCCCAAGAGCAATCGCAAGAGCCAACGCCGCGCTTGTTGGCAAAGACCCAACCGGCCCTGATCAATCGGGCTCAATCATCAAGGTTTACGATGAGGCAGGCTAGCTGGTGGCTACCGTCAATTTTTCCGACGTAATGCGTGACAATTCTGAGCCGCGACCTGCGCGGGATTCATCTATGCGATGACCTTCGCCGACGGCTTTGTGCGCCTGCACAACAAGCCGGCCGTCGTCATCGCCGCCAACATCTTGAGCCGTCGGATCAATCCGGCCGAGCGGGCGAGCGCCGTGCTGTTCGCCGATGCTGCTGGCCGTGGCAACCGTGCGTTCGCGGAAGAGATCGACATCGCCGAAACCCGCATGACGCGAACGACCGCGACATCTTCGCCAGAGCGGTGGAGATGATGAGCCGCTATTCCATCGAGGCGCTGGTGGCGGCCGGCCTTTCGGTGCCGGACATCGCCCGTTTCGCGCCGCGCCGGGCGAACGCCCGCATTTTCAATGCGGTCGGCAAGTTGCTCGGCATCGAGGACGAGCGCATCGTCAAGCCATCGCCGACTACGGCAACTCGTCCGCAGCGACGATCCCCCTTTCGCTCTCGGTTGCGCACGGCGCTCAACCGCTTCGGCCGAGCGAGAAACTGCTGCTGGCGGCGGCGGGAGCAGGCCTAACCGGCGGAGCGCTGGTGATTGGCCATCTATTTCCGGGGCCTGCCCGCGGTTGGATACACGCAGGTCGCCGAGAACAAGCAATGTCTGCTACGCGGTATTAATTCTTCAATTTTTACAATAACATCAACAGTCTCGCATGAATCTGTACTCCACTGTTGCATGGGGCCTTCGCTCCGAGTAATCTGCAACAGTTTCAAGGCATTGACGGAGCATCGAGAGGAGGCCCTGCAAGTGGCCTCGGACCTCGCCCCCAACACCTGTTCCGTCTTCCTTGCGGAAGAGAGTGGCCGTAGAGATGATCTCACGTAGGAAACCAGCGCTTTCGCTGATGCCTGCAACTCCACCTGCCCGGAACGCTTCGTGCAAGTCGCGCATCGCCCGTTCGAATCGTTGCACAGCGGCTGGCAGGAAAGTCA
>NZ_LPVS01000241.1:0-9005 GCF_014843905.1 Mesorhizobium silamurunense
AGGCGCTGACGGCCGGCTGTCCCGCGGCCGATGTCGGCGTCTGTGGCGGCCGGGCGGGCGCCTCAGGCTGCGCCGAGATGAGCAGCGCCTCGGCGCGCACCGAGGCGTCATCGACACGCTTTGCGATACGCGTCTCGCCTTTCTGCAGCGGCTGTCGACCTGGCCGACCTTCGGCAAGGGCTGGAGTGCGCGCGTCGACGCCGGCGGGTTTCGCCCGGGCCGCGGCGACCGTGGCCGGCCCGACGCGGCCGTCCTGTGCAACGCCGAGCACGGCCTGCAGATATTTCGCCGCCCTGCCCGGCCCGCTGTTCACGGCGAAATCGAAGACGGCGCAGTCGACGCCGTCGGGGAGTTCGGCGCCGAGCACGGCGTCCCAGTAGAAACGCCGATATCTCCCCCGCAAGGGGGAGATCGGATGTCGCAGCCGCTTTCGCCAATTGTTGGCGCAGTAGACAGTAGGTGGGGCCAGCGTGGGAATTGCTGATCTCCCCCCTTGCGGGGGAGATGGCCGGCAGGCCAGAGGGGAGTGCTGTCCCGCCAGCGTTTCAGTAGTTTGTGTGCTGATGGCAAAGAAAAACAAAACCCGCCGGGTGGCGGGTCATCGGCGCAAATCAGCACCATGGACAAAATCATAGCATAGCTGCCCTCACCGAGCAATGCCTTCTAGGCAAATTTTCCTATTATCTTTGCCCCGCCTCAACGCCCAACCGGCGAAAATGCCGACCGGGACAGGTCGCCGCAGGCGGGCATTTTTGTCGGAACCATGGGCGGCTCGGATGGTTCCCGTAGGACAATTCCAGGAAAAGCGCTCAATGATCTTTTCCAACCGGAATTGTACAAACCCCAACAGTTAGCGCAGTTCAGCGTTTTTCGGACGGCGAACTGCGCTAGTCGCGACGCGACGACCTGGAAAGGAGAAAATCATGTTTAGAACCATCCTTGCGGCTTCGGCGCTCACGATCGGTCTTGCCACGGCGGCGATGGCCCAAAGTGCCGGCCATATGGGCTCGGGCAATGCGAACGATACGACCGGCGCCGGCAGCGGCCAGACGGTCGTTCCCAATCCCGACAACAATATCGACCCGGGCACGACCGGCAGCATTTATGGCGGTCCGGCCTATGAGGACGGCATGAATTCGAATGCCGATCGGAACTGCCCGGCGAATCCGCAGGGCGCGCAGCCGGACGCCAGTCACCTGTCGCCCGGAACCACCGCGCCGAGCGTTAACGATAATCACTGCGGCAAGTAGTATCGTAGCTTCGTTGCACCGAAGGGCCGCGGAGTTCGCTCCGCGGCCTTTGGCTTGGTGCTCCTAAACGGTGGAGGGAACCGGGCTCGGGCGTGAACCGTTGCAGAAGCAAGGAAGGAGACTCCGATGGCAGACAACGAGAGCAACGAAACCAACGCGGCCAACGCAAGGAACGGAAGTTCGAAGAGTCAGACGGCGGCGAGCACGGCCCGCAGCAGCGCTGCCCGCAGCGGCAGCGCTTCGCGCAGCAACGCCAGGTCTTCAGGGGCTTCCGAAGCGGCGATGAAAAAGCAGATCGCGGAATTGAAGCGCGAGGTGAGTCGGCTCAACCGTATGCTTTCCGACCAGGCCGAGGAGGCCGCGCAAGGCTGGTATCAAGGCGCGGCTGATCGAGCCTCCGGCTTGTACAGCGGCGCGGCCGACCGGGCTTCCGATCTGTATACCGGCGCGACCGATCGTGCCTCGCGCGCGGCCAGGCAATTGCGCAGCCAGGCGCATAGCGTGTCGGAAACGGTGCAGCATAACCCCGGCACCTTCTCGACGGCGGTCGCGCTCGGCGGAGTGGTCGGCGTGCTGTTCGGCCTTGCCTTGGCCAAAAGCTCGCAGCCGGACCCCGACTGGTTCCATCGCTGGCATCGCTAAAGCGCGAGACGGCTTGGGCGCGAGACGGCTTTGCCGTCTCGTCGCTGCCTCGCGGACATGTAAGGAAGGCCGGGCCCTCGTCCCGGCCTTTTCCTCGGATCGTCCCGCCCCGCTTGGTGTGGCCGGTTGTCTCGGGCTGGTCATTAGCCGGACCTTATGGAATCATTCCGTATTGGAATCGCGGAGAGCGGGCATGGACAAACCTGCCATGGCATCCGTCTTTCGGATGCGGCATGTGCCAGCAAGCATTTCGGGCGTTCGCAGCCTGGGCCGGGGCCAGGCGGATCCGATCTTCCATTCGAGGCCGCTCGGCGAAGCCATCCGCTTCATCGCCGAGGCCGACGGCCAATACGACTTGAGCGGCGTCGCCATCTCCTATGGCGACCGCTCGACGCCGCCGCTCGGCAGCCGCGAGGTCAAGCAGCTCTGGACCGAATATGGCGAGCGCCTGATGGAGGCTTAGGTTCATGCATCGCCGGCAGTCGGCTCGCGGCGCGGCTTTCGCACATTGAGAAATTGTCGCAGTGGACCCGGCTATTTACTTGGAGTTCATCTGAACCGCCTTGTTCGCGTCATGGAATTTTGCTCGGTTCGGGCGCGATTTGATTTCAGGAGGACAGATGCGTTTCGAAATGCGTTTTGGCGCGGTGCTTCTCGGCGCCTCACTTCTGGCCGGCTGCACCAGCGCCAAGGAAGGCCAATGGAACACTGCGCAAGCGGCGATGCAGGGCAGCCCTGCCTTCAAGCGAGGAATCATCGCCGATTGCACCAAGCAAATCGGATCGCGCCGTTTGGAGGACAGGCAGACTGTGGCGAAGCTGATGAACGTCAGTATCGTCCGTGTTCCAGCCGCCTTCTGCAATCGGTTCTTCAACGCATGGGCAAGCGGCCGGCTTACCTATCGCGACATTCAGGGAATCCATTCCCAGACGGCCGACAACAGCCGCTTCGTCCGTGTCCTGCAAGGCAGAGAATAGGGTGACTGCCCGTGGCCGCCATGCATCCGGAACTCCAGCGCCTGATCGACGATTGCTACGATGCGTTTGCGCCCTACCCGCCGCCGCGTAGCCTCCATGCTTCGCCGCTCCGTGATCCCGTGGCGATCCTTGCGACGCTGACCTCGGCGCCGCTGCGCGAACTGACCGGAGAGCAGATCGGTCCTTACGCGGGCTGGGCCATGACGACAGTCGGCGATGTCACTGACTACAAGCATTTTCTGCCGCGCATCCTGGAACAGGCCGTTCGCGAGTCGCTTTGGACGGGGCACCGATCCGCCGATTATTGCCAACCGCCTGAAGATGGCCCAGTGGCAGGATTGGCCAGACGCCGAACGTGGAGCGATCCGAGCGTTGTTCGCCGGGGCCTTGTCGCAAGCCATCGAGGGGCATCCCGATAACGGGGATGATGCTGAGGACTGGATATGCGGCATCGCCATCCTCGATCTTAGGTTGTCGGCAATGCTCGATACATGGCAGGCGGCGCCGTCAATGAAAGCAACATTACAGCTGGCGACGTTTCTAATGAGGGGCAGCCTGTTCGAGGCCGATCCGGTCGAGCGCGCCTATTGGAGTTATGTCGATGCACCGGCGGTTCACCTGGTGAGGCGGTGGCTGCTCAGTGATCATATCCATCAGCGGCTGTCGTCGGCCCGCGGTTGGACTGCGCCCTCGGATGAGTGGCTGATCAACAAAGCCCTTGCCACCCAAGCAGCCCTCAGGCTGAAAAGGCCGCAATAGCTTCCCCGGATCGGAAACGTCGTTCGTGCGTTTTTAAGGCGAGGTCAATGGGAGGAAGCGCCATGAACGTCGCCAATCTGCAACTCGAGGGCCTGCTGATGGCCGTAGCCGCAATCAACCATACGTTGGTGCGCAAGGGCCTGTTGACAGTCGAGGAGATCGACATCGCGCTGCGCAAGGCCGAAGCCGTCGAGACCGGCGAGGACCGGTCCGAGGGCATGTCGGCGTCGAGCCGCGACGCCGTCAATTTCCCGATCCGCCTGCTCGAACTCGCCAACCAATGCCAGCCTGAGGCGGACATGCCGTCCTTCTCCAAGCTGGCGCGTATGGTCGGCCAGATGAAGGAGCCTTACAACGATCAGATGTGAGGCGGCGGGCCGCCTCACGCCCTGCCCGGCCAGCCCTGCCGCACTGACAGCACGCTGCCCGGTCCGTTGACGGCCGCGAAGAGCAGGCCGGCGGCGAACGGGAAATGCGACATGAAGGCGCCGAACTCGGCCTGGTCCGAGGCCCAGTGCGACGGGCCGTGGAAGGCAAAGCCGAGGAAGAGCACGTAAACCGCGGCAATCAGCGTCGCCGGGGTGAAGAAGGCGCCGGTCAGAAAGGCGATCACCAGCAGCGTTTCGAGGATCGCGGCGCACCAGGCCAGGAACAGCGGGAACGGGAAGCCGGCGGCGGCAATGTAGCCGGCGGTGGCGCCCATATCCATGAACTTGAACGCCACCCCCATCGCGAACATGGCCGCGAAGATCAGGCGAGCGATGAGAATGGCGGCGGTCTGCCAGGTCGATTGCGTTTCCACGTTTGTCCTCCGGGTTGGATGCAGTTGATGTGCTCCAAGGACGGATGGAGGGCGATGGTTCCGACAGCGAGGGGAAATTTTGTTTTTGGAGCGCCTGGTTTTCCTCGCCCCCGCCGCAGGCGGGGGAGAGGTGGCAGCGCAGCGGCCGGAGAGGCGGACAGCGCCGGCGATTGCAGGGACGACGCGCCGGACGGCGGGCCCCACCGCCAAGCTCGGCGCTTTACGAAGTCCCCTCTCCGTCGCGGCTTCGCCGCGCCACCTCTCCCCCGCTTCGCGCGGGGCGAGGAACTTAGCCGGCCTTCGCCTGCGGGGGATGGCTGATCGAATCCCGCACGGTGCCATAGGCGGCGCCCCAGCGGTCGGTCATGTCACAGCGTATGTCCCACAGCTCGGCGAAGAAGCGGTGGCGGGCGCCGCCTTCCAGGATCTCCACCGGACGGCCCTTGAGCGACTTGGCGCCCAGCCCGATCGAGCGGTGGATGAGATAGAGGTGGTTGGCGCGGAATTTCTGGAACAGCTCGTCGAACTCGATCAGCGCCTCGGCCACGACGTAGGCGTCGCCATGGTCGTAGTGCGTATCGTAGACGTCCTCGACGGAGAGCCCGCAGGCGTCGAGATAGGAGTGCTTGAAGGCCCGCCAGAGGTCCGGCGGCAGGCGCAGGATCAGCTTGAAGCCCGGCGACTCCTGGCCGCTGCCATTGCCGAGCTCGAGGCGGATCTGCTGGTATTCCTTGGGCGACATGGTTTCCAGCAAATCGAGCTGCGCCGTCATCATGCGCACCAGCCGGTGCACGCGGCCCATCAGCGTGACGATGCGGTGCGTGTCCTGCTTTTCCAAGTGGTCGAGCACGTCGACCAGCGTGTAGGCGATGAGCTTCATCCACAGTTCCTCGACCTGATGCACGATCTGGAACTGCAGCTCGTCGGCATTGACCATCTCTGCGAGCGGCTTCTGGCAAGAAAGCAGTTGGTCGCATTTCAGATAGACGCCGTAATCGCGCATTTCGGGCGCCTCGATGCGGGCGTGATAATCCGACTTGTCCATGGCTCATCTCCTCGCGCGGGGCATGGTTCGACAGATAGGCAAGGATAGCGCTTTTGGCTTGAACATTGTTCCTTTCTGTTATCCAATATATCGAAATTAGAGGACGATCGACCGCCTTTCATTGAATTTTGGAGAACGGAGCATGCTGGATGCGCTCGACCGCAAAATTGTAGCCGCCCTTGAGCGCGACGCGCGCGTCTCCTTCGGCGAGCTCGCCGAGGAGGTGGGCCTGAGCAAGACGCCGTGCTGGAAACGGGTGAAGGCGCTGGAAGACGTCGGCGTCATCCGCGGCTATTTCACCCGCATCGATCCGGCGGCGATCGGCTTCGGCATCGAGGCCTTCATCCAGGTTTCGATCGACTTCGAGGTGTCGGACGCCTTCGAGGCGGCGGTGAAGAAGCACCCGCTGATCCGCCGCTGCTATGCGACGACCGGCGAGGCCGACTATCTGTTGCAGATCGTCACCGTCGACATGCGGGCGCTGGACAGGATGCTGCGCGAGGAGCTCAGCCGGCTGCCCGGCGTGCGCCGCACCGTGACCTCGATGGCGATGCGCGAGATCAAGGGCGACATCTCGTTTGCCGAAGCGGCGGGGCATGCGCTGAGGTAGACGCGGTGCGGAATGATCGAGCCGTCGGCAGGACAGAGGGAGGCGCGAAGAAACGCTGCAATCAGTATTCGGAGGTCAGGTCAGGCCGGGCTCCGCACGGACAGCGGGCTCAGACTCCCGCGCCGCCTCTTCCTTCTCGGCATCGGCCTTGCGCTTCGGGCACGCCTCGAAATCATGGTCGCGGCCGCCGCAATAGGAGCAGCATTTGGCGGGTGTATCGGGCTGGAGCATCGAGGCCATTCCCAAGAATGCACGAAAAGGTTTCCCGTTGCAGCAATTGCGTGAAGCCGCTGCAACCGCCCGTTCAGCCCAATGCCCCCTCTATGTTTTGCGCAATTCCTACGGAAACCGCAGCGCGATTTCCTGGAATTGCTTTTTGTCTTTCACGCAATTCCGGATGGAAAACCGCTATGCACTTTTCCTGGAATTGCTTTTAAAGGAGCTCGCCGCTCGCGCGGCGGGCTCCCGCTCAATCACCGCTCACGCGTGGGCGTGGGGATGACGGACGTCCCAGACGGCCCAGGCCGACGCCGCGACCACAAGCACGCCGAGGACGACATGTGTGATCATTACATTCCTGTCAGCCGCAAAGCCCAGGAGCCAGGGCGACGCGATCAGCCAGAGCCCGAGGACCAGATTTACCCATTCTTCCCACTCGGCGAACACCGAAAGCGTTGCCAGGGCAAGCGCACCGAGCAGGACGCCGACAATCCAGGCGTTCCACGCGGGCATCATTGCCGCGGTGAATCCGATGACCCATGGTGAGATGAACAGGCAGATCGCGAGGACCAGGGTAACCCAGTCCTTGCTCTTCCGTTCTTCCATCAGTTTGCTTGCCATGACAACCTCCATCGATGAAGCTTGACCAAAAGCAACTGCATTCGCGTGCAATACGCACGCTCTGTTAATTGATGTAATACATTTTTACGGGCCGGCAAGGGGACAGACCCTGCGGCAGCCGTGGGTTGCATGCGCCGTGGCGTCTCCCTATCTGCCCTCGATGGCAAAACTCGTCGCGCTCGGCGTGGTTGTCCTGACGATCGTCGAGGCCGTCAGCGAACTTTGGCGTTTTTGGAAAATGGGGCTGTCCGCGCGTAGCCGGCGCACCTATGCGCCAATACCGATGCTGGACGAAACGGAAGGCGTGCCAACCCAGCGTCGCCAAGCGAAGGCGGCACGACGAGGCTGGATATGCCCGAAAAATCCACGCCGGAGTGGGCCAGTCGTCCCCCTGCGGAAAATGCCTTCGAGGTACGGAACGGGCCTGTCAACCGTTGAAATCGCTTCCGTTTTCGGCGCCCAGCTGCGGCACGACGATGGCCTCGAGCGGCGCCGTCAGCGACCATTTCATCTGGCCAGGCGAACGTTCGAGGCTGGAGGCGCCGCCGAGCGCTTGCGGCGCCACGCGCTGCAACACCACCGTGCCAAAGCCCTTGCGCGCCGCCTCATTAGGCTCGCCGTTGCCGGTATCGGTATTCGACGTCTCCTCCCAGACAAGGTGAAACCGGCGCTGCGCCTCCGGACCGGTCTCGACCGTCCAGGTGATCCCGACATGACCGCCCTCGCCCGCCAGCGCGCCATATTTTGACGAGTTGGTGCCGAGCTCGTGGAAGGCCATGCCGAGATTCTGCACGGCGTTCGACTGCAGCGTCAGCAAGGGACCGGAGAGCGAAATGCGCTCCTCGTGACCGAACGGTTTCAGATGTTCCTGGATGAGGTCGAACAGGCTCGCTCCTGCCCATTCCGAAGTGACCAGAAGATCGTGCGAGCGCGACAGCGCCATAATGCGGGCGCGGATCATGTCCTCGAACTCGCTGGGATTGGCAGAGCGCTTGCTGGTTTCCCTCACCATCGACAGGATCACCGCAAACTGGTTCTTCACGCGATGGTTGACCTCGCGCATCAAGAGCCGGATGCGGCGCTCGCTCTCCTTGGCGGCGGTGATATCGCGGGCGATCGTGGACGCGCCGACAATATCGCCCGAAGGGTTCCTGATCGGCGAAACCGTGACTGAAACAGCAACGAGCGAGCCGTCCTTCCGCTTTCGCATCGTGTCAAAGCTCGCCACGCCCTGGCCTCCGCGGATGCGGCCAATGATGTCGGCCTCTTCGTCATGCAGATGCTCTGGGATGAGAAGCAGCATCGATTGGCCGATGGCTTCCTCCGCGCTGTAGCCGAACATGCGTTCGGCCGCGCGGTTCCAGTCGGTGATGATGCTGTTCAGGTCCTTGCCGATAATGGCGTCGAACGAGGAATCGATGATGGCAGCTAGCCGCGCATTGGCGCTCGCATCCTGTCGAAATCTTCCCCCGCTGGTCGTCATTGGCACTAGTTAGAGCGCGATTGAATCAAGGCAACGGCCTAAACCTTGGAATTACAAGTACTTCCTTCGGCCTTGTCTGTCGACGGCACACCGAAATCCTCTGACCTCACGCCGGCCTCGCCTGGAAGAAACCTTTTACCGCGAGAACCCGGTGCAGCAGCTCGCCCACCGCGGCATCGGGAACGGTGGCTGTCTCGACCGTGGCCCATGAACGCCGTCACCGAGACGAACCCTAAGCGCCCGTGCGACCCAAACCGGTTGGCGAAGTCGATTGTCGATCCGGCGACTGACAGCGTCGGCGAGCAACCGCGTATATCCGACCTACCAGGGCGCCTTGGGGCCTAATCCGTTCAACTCAAAATTTATTGACTCGACCCAACGGAGATTACATTTTTGTGGATGGTCTTCTTAGGGAGAGTTGGCCATGAGGCACGGGGTTGTGGCGAGCCCTGAAGCTGTTGAGATGATGGTTCGGGTGCTGGACGCCTATTGCAACCACGCTGGTATCGTGAGCCGCGCCGAACGTGAAGATGTGGCGGTGATCATCCTAGTGGATGGAATCTAACACTTGGTGCCCACGTTTGACGGCGGCAATGA
>NZ_LPVS01000244.1:0-9162 GCF_014843905.1 Mesorhizobium silamurunense
TTCCTTCCTCGGGGACTTTCGTACGCCTGCCGGCGCCCGAAACTCTTCGCGTGAGCGGACTGTCCGTCTTCAGAATAGCAGGGCTAGAAGCGGACCGCCATGCCTACAAGCCCTGCGATGAAAGCCCCTGCGATGGAGGCTTGGATTTGGTGGCAGACTTTGTCGCGACCGGCGCGCTTTCAGTGAGGCCGTGAAGCCTATGCATCCGCAGTGCGAAGGACAGAGCCAGCCGACAGGGCTACCCTCGGCCGCCATCCTACGGCCAATGCTGGCGACCGCGGCACTCGTTAGGCCCCCACGACTCGCATAGGAACGGCACCAACGGCCGGCCTTCAAGTGTGCCTTCGATTTCAATTGGCGGTTTATCGCCGCATCGATCAACTGACGATTGACGGGATGCATTGACTTGCGGACAAACCTGTCAGTCCATCAATAGCATCAGGGCGGGATGCAGCTTCTTCAGATTGGGCAATGATTTCGATTGCCAGGGTATGTCGGGCGTTCCGCACACGACGAGTCGAACGTCGGGATGCTTGCGCACCTCGATGGTAAATTTCGCCAGCAGGTTGATGCCGGAGGAGTTGAGAAAGTGAAGGTCCTTCAAATTGAGGGTAATGGAAGGGGGATTTGAGGCAAGAACGCTGGTCGCCAAAGCCGTGATGGGCGCACCGGCCTCGGAACTGGCAAGCCGCATTGCACCGTCGAAATATATGTCACTTCCCTCAACCCAAACGCGGTAGTCGTCTGTCTTGATTTCCATAGCCTGGCTTCGTCTCATCTAGTTGTGAGTTTGCGAGATCGGTAT
This sequence comes from Mesorhizobium silamurunense, assembly GCF_014843905.1. Taxonomy (NCBI): domain Bacteria; kingdom Pseudomonadati; phylum Pseudomonadota; class Alphaproteobacteria; order Hyphomicrobiales; family Phyllobacteriaceae; genus Mesorhizobium; species Mesorhizobium silamurunense. The sequence continues at coordinate 806 of NZ_LPVS01000244.1, forward strand.
GGAGGCATATGTCTCCAGGCAGATCCGATCGTCTTCGTCGGCAGAACTGAATATCCAGGCCAGGCGCGCGCCATAGTCGCTCATCAACGTCAGCAATCCGAGCCCGGAGCGCCCCGCGTCGGGGTTCGCGGCATTCGCTTCGATTCGCTGTATCAGCAGGTCCTTGGGGTCGCCAAGAGTGATGTCCGCCAGGAGGCTTTGGAACTCGGACGCGTTTTCACCATCGACGTCATTCGACACCTTGAGCTTGAAGCATTCCGAATCCATCGACGCCTCGATCACGATCTCGCCCGGTGCGCGAAACTTGACAGCGTTTTCGATGAGTTCGTTGACCAGATATCCGATGCTATGCCGCACCTCCATGTAGTCATTGCGGGACGACTGAAAGCGCAACGCGAAAAGATCGGCGATGAAGTCCGAGGTCGTAGCGCAATGACGCCAACTCAGGTCGAGAGGCCCGTCGAACAGCCGCACGCGACTGACACTCTCCTTCATACCGATTGCAATGTCAGGGGTACCGAACAGCGCTGTCATTTCTATGTGTGCCTTATGATCACGAGGGTGATGTCGTCGTGGATCTTCTGGATTCCGATATGGGCCATCAGATCCTCAATGATCCCGGTCTTGATTTCCTCGGCGCTCCTGCCGTGGCGCTTCTGCACGCTCCGGCAGAGGCGATCGAACCCGAACAGTCTTCTGTCTTCGTCTTCCGCCTCGGTCACACCGTCGGTGTGCAACACGATCACGTCGCCGCTCCCGAACACGATGTCACGCGTGTCGATGAACTGCGAGATGTCGGTTTCCAGGCCAACCGGCAGACCCAGATCAAGCGTATCGATACGTTCGACATCCCCATCCGCGCGCACGACGAGAACATCCTCATGCTGGCCGGATAGCGTTACCCGCCCATCCTCAAAGTCAAGAAAGGCCAGCGAAAGATGCTTGTCGGTGTTCGTCCGCTCGATGTTCTTGTAGATCGCTCTGTTCAGCCGAACCAGAAACTGGTGCGGATCCAATTCGTTGGCCTCCTGCAAGGCGCGTGCAACGGATTGGACCATCAGCATCAGTACACCGCTCTCGAGACCATGGCCTGTCACGTCGCCGATGCCGATCTTGACCCGTGATCCGTTCTGCAGGACGTCGTAGTAGTCCCCGCCGACCTCGTCGGCCGGCCGCATGTAGGCCGCGATTTCCAGCCCTGGAATCGCTTCGAGTTCGAATTGTTTCGGCAGGACCATCATCTGGATCTGCCTGGCAACCGCGAGCTCGGCGCCGAGGCGGACGTTCTCGTCCCGCAGCTTTTCGTTGAGTGCGGAAATCTCCTGATTTGCGTCCCCGAGCTCCCTCGTCCGTTCGTCGACGAGTTGCTCGAGGTTTTCCGTGTGAAAGCTGATCTGCTCAGCCATGCGGTTGAAGGCGATCCCTGCCGCTCCAACCTCGTCGCGCGTTGGGATGCTGACGCGCACCGAGTAGTCTTTGGACTGGAGCCTCTGGGCGGCGCCGGCGAGCGCCCTGAGGCCCGCGGTGATGCGCTTCGAAATTCCGAGCACGGCCGCAAAGACAATCAGAAGCGAAACGACGATCGCGGCGATCTGAAAGAGCAGAATACGGTTGGTTGCGCGCGAAATACTCTCCTGCGCGGCGAACAGGGATGCATAGATCTCCCGTTCGGGAACGACGATCCCGACCGACATCGTTTCGGACTTGATCGGTCCCGAACTCCACAGGTTGGTCGGCTTCAATCGCTTGAGGACAACGATGTAGGGTACGCGTTCGCCCTTGTTGTCGAGCATGATATGCTGAATGACACCGTCATTATTCTGGTCGAGAGGCAGCGACGCGATAGCCGGCTGCGTACTTCCCCGTAGTGACCTCTCCAAGCCGGTGACGCCCTGCGTGCCCGCGTCGCTCGATGAAGTCAGGCCGATGATCGCCTGGCCCGACGGATTGATCGCCACCACGTTGCCAGTCGACATCGTGAGGAAGCCGAACCCGGTTTCAGCGATCTTCACCCTTTCGACGACTTCCGCGAGCTGATCGAGAGTGATGTCTGCCCCCGCCGTACCGGCGATACCGGTGCGATCATGCGTCCACAGCGGGTGGAAAAAGCTGACGATCAGCTTTCCCGTGATCGCATCTGTGTAAGGCGCTGTCTGGGTAATATCGTCAGGGACCGGACGTGAGGCTGGATCCCTGGTCCATTGCTGCCATGAACCATAGATTCCCGGAAAGAAGAACTCCCAGAATTCCGCCTTGTTGTGGCCCGGATAGAGCTTGTCGAAGGTCTGTGCCTGGTTCGTATACGGCACCGTCCTGAAGATCGGCCGTTCCTTTGGACCAATATAGTACATCTGCAGCTTGGACGATCCGCTGGCCATGAGGGTCGGCGCGACGAGATCGATCACGGTACTGTCTTCTATTTCCTGCTGAACGCCGGGCAGCGGAGTGTGGTCGGCGCCCAGCAGGTAGCCCCAGACGCTTACCACGGAAGGCGCGCCCGGCAGGTTCTGCGCCCAATCGCCCTGCGCGTCGTAGACGAGCTTCACGGAGCCGGGCGCTTCATGCGAAAGCGTCGCTCCGACCTGTTGCTGCCTCGTCGGATCGTCGATCTGGGCCTGCAGCACGCCGGCCAGCGCCTTGACGTCGCCATGAACCCGATCGAGAAGCAGGTCGACGCTCAACGCCGTCGACTCGGCATAGGAACGAATGTACTCCTGGTTTGCGGTCGTCAGGCCCTCACCGACTTCCGATGTGGCGTCGCGCGACAGCTTTTGGACGTTCCAAAGCGCCAAACCACCGCTCAGCAGGAGGTCGAACAGTACGGCGCCGCCAACGACCAATACGAATTTCGCTCGAAAGGAGCGCAGGCCGAAGCGCGGTGCAGGCTCATTGTCGGCTTTCATTGCGGACGTCGCCCCGATGCGACCCAGATCGGCCAACCCGCATAACCCTTGGGGTGGAGCGCAGCGAAAATGTGGTCCTGGAAGCCCTGCCGGAACCGAGCGACGAACTCCGGCCCATCGCCGCGCCTGGTCGCCATCTCGCCCGCATAGACATCCGCCCAGGCCGCAATGACATCGGCGAAATCCTGCGGATCGCCGTCCAGGTTAGTGACCATGAAGGTCTCGACACGGATGTCTTCGAATCCGGCTTCCATCAGATATCGCCGGCTCTTTGGCCCAAGCTCGACGTCCATCTCGAAATGCCCGAACAGCTTCGCCACCTCATTGTAGGTCCAACGAATGCTTTCGGCGCGCGGCTCGCCGAGGCAATGCGAATTCTTCTCGTTGGTGATGTAGACCCGCCCGCCTGGCTTGCATATGCGGTAGAGTTCCTTGAGGATGAGTTCAGGTCGATTGAAGATTTGCAGGGAATGCCGGCAGGTAACCAGGTCAAACTGCGCTTCGTCGAGCAGCATTTCCGACGCATCGCCATAGGTATATTCTATGCCCCGGATATCGAACTCCCGCATCACTCGTCGAGCATAGTTCAGGCTTGATATCGAGTGATCGAGGGCGACGATCCGCGATGGCTGGAACTCCTTCTGCACCAGCACGGCGAAATCACCGATCCCGCAACAGATGTCGGCCATGACGATCCCGGGCCTCATGCCGTGTCGCGGCAAGATTGCGCGCTCGTGGCGCCATGTCATCTTTGTCTGCGTGCGCAGGATTGGGACGAACCCGCCTTCCTCGAGAAAGCCCTGCCCCGGATAGAATTGGCTGTCATACTCCTCGACCGTGACGTTCGGTTCGATTCCGCTCAAGCGACCGAATTTTCGCGAGGTCCATCCAACGACGCTTGACGTGATGACAACAAATTTGAGATCGGGTCGAGCCCGGCAGGCATCAATGATGATCCTCGAAAAAGCATGAAATGCAGCGTTGTTCATCTGCGTCAGGCGTCTGACATTGACGTAGAGAACGCCGCGCACACGGCCGATCGCATCACGAAGCAATGCTATGCTGGGCCCAAGCTCATCGATCGCCTGAGGCCGGACCACCCCCGATATGGAGAACTCCTGGTTGTTGGCGTCGTATTGCGCCTTGAAGCGTGGGAGGAGGTCGTAGGGGCTCAATGTTGCAGGCCCTCAAGCGGCAAATCCACGACAAGCTTGATCGCATCGCCGTCGGCTTCCTCGACCCTGAGTGTTGCGTTGTAGTCGACAGCCAGTTCAAGGAGTACGATCTCCCGGCTGGGGGCGAGATCCCCGGACACGGAATTAAGGTATCGCTCCCTGGCTTCAAATCCGGCGACTTGCGATACGGCTTCTTCGTAGAATTGTCGCTCTTCTGGCAGGCAAGGGAATGTCAGCTCGATCCTATCCGTCGCGCCATGGCGAGACACCCTGCATGCCAGTGCGCCATCGGCATGGCGCGTTCGAAACGCGACTTCCAGCAACTCGTTGAACGCAGAGGAAAAGAGATTTGAATGCCGGACCGAGTCTGATCGATTTTGACTGATCATCCGGGCCATGTATGTCGAGACATAATCGCAGTGTCTCCAGGCGGAGACAAAAGTTCTGATTTCCATGTCGATCTGGATCATCGGCTCAAAAGTCGGCTCGCCGGCCAGGTCATGATGAACAGGTCCCATCGGCATCCTCTCTTATTCCATCATTTGAGCCCTGGTGGCGCGATGACCGCCTCGTGATGACCCCAGTCTTACATGACAAGAATTGCGCGCTCTGCCTCGATCGCTTTTACAACTCTCCACTTCACAACGGGTGCAAGGCGCTAGAGCGCCCGATTTGATTCCTCCATCGCTCGCCCCCCCTTCGGCGGGGACCGCCTGACGAAATCGCTGGTTGCCTCGGCTCCGAGCGGCCGTCCCAGGAAATTACCTTGCAGGCAATCGCAATTCTCCTTGATCAGCCAACGTGCCTGTGCCGACGTCTCGACCCCCTCAGCAGTGACGCTTATTCCCAAGCCGTGCGCCAGATTGATGATCGATCGCACGATCGTTTGGCTTTTTAGGTCGGTCTCCAAGTCCGTGATGAAGTATTGATCTATTTTCAAGGTGTCGAATGGAAAATTCTTTAGATAGCTCAAGGATGAATAGTACGTTCCAAAATCGTCGAGCGAGATACGTATTCCCAAAACGTTCAAAGTATTTAACGTATCGATATTGTCGATCGTCTTCTCAAGAAGAACCGTTTCGGTTATCTCAAGTTCAAGCCTGTCAGCTCGGATTCCAACTGCGTCGACGATCTGAGCGACCGTGTCGGTCAGCGAACCACTCAGGAACTGAGCCGGCGACAGGTTGACTGCGACTGTCAGCGAGGAAGGCCACGTCAATGCCTGGCGACAAGCTTGCTCGAGCACCCATCGTCCGATCTCGTCCATAAGACCGTCGGCTTCCGCGATGGGTATGAACACGCTGGGCGGAATGATCCCGACCTCGGGGTGCCGCCATCGCAGCAGCGCTTCGAAACCGATCACCGACGACGGTGGCCGAATGAGCGGCTGATACTCAAGATAGAGCTCGCCCCGCTCCAGCGCGGTTCGAAGGCTGCGCCTCAGATTTTCGCGTTGCTCGAGCAAGAGCAGCATCGAACGGTTGAACGTTCGAGCGCAACCGCGTCCATCCGTCTTGGCTGCGTAAAGAGCAATGTCGGCGGCTTTCATCAGCTGCTCGCCGTCGGTCCCATGCTCCGGCCCGAATGCAATTCCGATACTCGAGCCAACGAAGAGGGAAATGCCGTTGATGACGAACGGCTCCTTGAACGCGTCGACCAGCGATCCGGCAAGACGTTCGGCTTCCGCGGGCTGCTCCTTGCCCAATTGGATGACAGCGAACTCATCGCCGGCATACCGGTAGGCGGATTCGCCGTCCTGCAGCGCGTCGCGGATTCGACCTGCCGCGAGCTGAAGAAGCGTGTCGCCCGCTCCATGGCCGAGCGTGTCATTGACCGCTTTGAAATCGTCAAGGTCGATTTGCAGCAGGGCGGCTTTCGGCTTTGGTCCGCCGATGACCGCCAGCGCTTGCTGCAGCCGCTCACCGAATCGCCGCCGATTCTGCAGTCCGGTCAGCACGTCGTGCGTCGCCTGATGGAGCAGAACTACGTGCTCCCGCTCCTCCGCTGCGCTGCGCCCACCGTGCGCTCTCGATTCGATGATTCCGACACCATTTGCCGTGCCGAAGACGAAAACGGACCGCGGTGACTCGGCCGGTGATCGCGGCAAGTTGATGCTTGCCGGAGAGCCGCCCTGGAACACCCGAAGAAATTCGTCGCGACAGCGCGAATCGAGGAAGCTCGGATAGATATCCCAAATGGCGGCACCCTGCGCCACTAAGCCTCCATACATGCCTTTGAGCCTGGCTGCGTAGTGCGTCAGCCGGAAGTCGCGATTATAGAACGACAAGAGTTCGGTCGTGTTCGCCAAAAGGTCAGCGAGAAGCGCTTCGACGGTATATGCAGCGTTAGAGGAAGGCCCCTCATTCTCCTTGCCGGCGCCTGATGCCTTTGGATGCAAGTGCCACCTCCATAGGCGGTGCCAATGTGCGTCCCCCAGTTCGAAAATAGCATAACCGTCAAGCTTGGCAAACTTTCAGCTCGCATTCTTAACAAGCGTAGTGTGCAGCGTAGTCGCGATGCATGCTCCGCCGTGACTGGCGGGCGTTTATCCACACGATGAGCAGCCATTAATTGTTAATAAATTGATAATTTGCAGATAATTGCCGCAGGCGTCTGATTCGAAATATTAAGGCAAACGGGGCGGAGCGGCGTTCGCAGCCCGCGCGGGACTATCACCTAGCAGTTCGAAATCGGCTTTCTCGAATATCTGACCTTCAGCCATGTTTTAGACGGTCCGCTCCTGTAGCGGCTGTCGGCGCGTTTCGAAATGACGCCATTAAGCCTGGTTTTCTCGATGGCGCGAAAGATCGCCAGCGCGTCGCCCTCAAAATGCTCACTGTATTGGATCTTGCCGACGCCAGGCTCAACCAATTGCCGCAGCGCTTGTTTGCGCTGCAGCAAGGGCAACGGGGCAAGATTGCGACAGTCGAGATGGAGGATGTGAACGCGACGAACACCAGCCGGCTCGGCTCATCCAGATCGCGGCTTCCAGTTCAGGGGAATCGGGCGTACCCCGCTCGCCTGACACAATCACCTCGCCGTCCAGAATGGCGGTGCCCCGGCATGGAAGTTCGACTGCCAGGGCGATGGGCCAGTATTTTGTCGTCCAATCCCTGCCGTTCTTATTGTAGAAACGCACGCCGCCCTTATCGATGATGATCTGCGTCCGGTAGCCGTCGAGCTTGGCCTCGTGAACCCACCCCTCATCTTCGGGTGGCTGCTCGACAAGAGATGGCATCTGCGGCGGAATGAACTCCAGCCGGTCGCCGTCGACCTTGGCACGCTTACCCAACTACGCCACCATCTTTGACGGATAGCGGTGAACGCGAGCGGCACAGGCGGTCCGATATCCCCCAACTTGGATTCCTGCCCCGCCTGTGCCGAGCCCCACTAAGCCACCGAGCCCCCACTAAGCCATTCTGCGACTGAATGAACACCAGCCGGCCGCCCCGGCCTTGGCACGCTAACTCACTTACGCCACCACCTTTGACGGATAGCAGTGGCGCGATCGGCACAGGCGGTGCGATATTCCCCCCAACTTGGAAACCTGCCGCCTGTGCCGAGCCCCCGCTAAGTCATCGCGAACATCTACGAATAGGGTCGCATTGTCGTTAGCTGCGCATCCAAATACTTATCCGGGCGTACATATCTCGATATCGACGCGGCATCTCTCTCCCAGGGCTCGTGCTATTTGGGGTGGCGTCAGCCCACGCAGTCGCCTTGCTCAGTAGCGGGTTTGCCGCCCGGCACCCAGCAGGACTCCGGGCGGCATTCTAATGAGACGTTGCCGAGCACACATAACCTCCAGCGTGGTCACCGAAGTCGTTTCGGGTCAGCGGGAAGACGGGCCAGCGCAAACCGGCCGTCCGTTGCAAAGCTGGCGGTCATGCGTGAAAGCAGCCCGTTTCAACCCAGGTCGCTTTCTGATTGAATACCTCAAACATCGGCCACGGAGCATCGAAGAGAAAATTCCCGAAAGCCAATGGCGCGACTTCGCCGCGCAGATGATCCGCGATTTCACCGGCTTTGAGACCGTCGATCCTGACTTTGTGGAATGGATGTCAGGGCAGACGGTGAACGGCCAGATAGCTCCGAAATATCTCGACCATCAGTTGGAATGCCCATACTGCCTCACCATCAGGTTGAGAATTCCTGCTGACGCCGGTCCAGACACGCCGATTTCTTGCGACGATTGTGGAGCGTACGGGCTCCAGCCGGCAACGTTGCGGCGACGCTGCAAACACCAGCGGTACGGGATACAATTACCGGAGCGAATGCG
>NZ_LPVS01000240.1:0-9435 GCF_014843905.1 Mesorhizobium silamurunense
GCTTCCGCCTCGTCGACCGAGGCGAGAATGGCGCGCACGCGCAACAGGAATTCCGCGCCCGCCTCGGTCAGCGACACGCTGCGCGTTGTGCGGTGGAGCAGCCGCACGCCCAGCCGCTCTTCCAGCGATTGCAGGCGGCGCGACAGGATGGTCGCGTCGCGCCCGACCCGCGCCGCCGCCCTGGTGAAGGAGCGCGCCTCGGCGACGGCCGCGAAGGCCGCCATTTCGGCAAGGGCGGAGGGTTCATGGAATTGCTGCATGATTTGCAATGCTCAAATGCAAAGTCCAACAATTATCGAGGAATAGCGCAGCAGCTAGGTTCGCTCAACCCGTCAATCGACCACCCACGGAGTGAACCCATGAAAGCCATCGAACTCAGCCAGCCCAGGCTGGACGCCTTCCGCGCCGCCAGCGTCGCCACGCCCGAACTGCAGCGCGGCGAGGTGCTGATCCGCCAGCGCGCGGCGAGCCTGAATTTCGTCGATGTCGCTGTGGCGAGCGGCAACTATCCCGGACCGGTCTTCCCGCTCATTCCGGTTGCCGACGGCGCGGGCGAGATCGTCGCGCTCGGCGAGGGCGTGACAAGGTTCAGCACGGGCGACCGCGTCGTCGCCCATGCCAAGCCGCGCTGGATCGGCGGCCGGCCGCGGCCTTACGAGATGACGCAGATGCGCGGCATCTCGCTGCCCGGGTCGCTGGCCGAATATGTCGCCCTGCCGGCCAATTCGGTCGTGCCGGTTCCGGCGCATCTCTCCTTCGAGGCGGCCTCGACCCTGCCCATCGCCGGCACCACCGCCTGGAACGCGATCCGCGCCGCCGATGTCGGGCCGGGCTCGGTGGTCGTGCTGCTTGGCACCGGCGGCGTCTCGATCTTCACGCTGCAGCTCGCTAAGGCGGCCGGCGCCACCGTCATCATCACCTCCTCGTCGGACGAGAAGCTGGAGCGGGCGCATGGGCTCGGCGCCGATCATCTCATCAACTACCGCGCGACGCCCGACTGGGACGGCAAGGTGCTGGAACTGACCGATGGACTCGGCGCCGACCTCGTCGTCGAGACCGGCGGCACCGCAACCTTCGCCCGCGCCGTCAACGCCACCGCGCCCGGCGGCACGCTCTTCACCATCGGCTTCGTCACCGGCGCCGAGGCGACCGTCAACCTGCTGCCGATCATCATCAAGGCGCTGAAGGTGGTGGGCAACAACACCGGATCGGTCTCAGACCTGCGCGACGCCGCCCGCGCCATCGCCGCCGCCGGCATCGAGCCGGTCGTCGACAAGGTGTTTTCACAGAACGAGGCGACCGAAGCCTACACCCACATGGCCGCCGGCGGCCTGCATTTCGGCAAGCTGGTGTTCGGGTTGGACTGGTAGGCTGCTGATGGAGATTGGCGAAGGCGGCGGAGCGCGCAATCTTCCCCTAAGCGGGTGAGATTCAATCAGCCTCGCCGCCCGAACCCTTGCCGCACTCGGCCAGCACCTTGCCGATCGCCGCGCTCGATCCGGTCAGCGGAAAGCTCGCCTCGCCATACTTATCCGCGCTGATTTTCACCTCACCCTTGCCGCGCAAAAGCGCCAGCAGCGGGTCGGATGGGCCGGAAAGCTCCGCCGTGAAATAATTGTACATCGCCTCGAGAACCAGCTTTTTGGTCACGCTCTTGCCGCCGGCCCTGAAGGTGAAGGAGCCGCTGATGCCGGGCTCGAGCTGCCCGCCCGCGGCGCCCAGATCATAGCTCAGCACCGGCTTGTCGAAGCAGGCCAGCATTAACTGCGCGTCGCCCTTCGGCCCGCCGCAGACCGAGGCCATTATCACGCTGCCGCCCTCGTCCTCCTCCATTTTGGCGGACCAGGCGCAGGATGCGGCATGGGCGGACTGGGTGGCCAGCGCCAGGATGATGGTTGCCAATACGCTTTTCATGATGCCTCCCGTTAAGATGCGGGAGGATCATACCGAGCAATTGAAACCAGGACAGCGGGGAGATTGGCGAACCGGGGTGGGATTCCTTTGAGAGGTTCTTTGAGACGCCGTCGGGACAGGGTCGCATTGCCCGGCCAGGTCACGGATGCGACGAAGTAAGGCTTGTCTGCAACAAGCGACTGCAAGCGCCACAAGTTGCGATCCCGAATGCCCAAGGCCTCCAATTGCGAGATTGTGTTGTGAAGAAATTCGGCGCACGATCCTCCGTGGCCACATGCTCTGGCCAAAATGCCCGCCGTCTCATCCAGGGTAAGGCCTCCCATATAGTTGCCTCCCTTTCGGTTGACGACGAAGGCAAGGGCTCGAACGAGCCCTTGATCTGTCCGAACCTGCACCCAACGGTGAGCGTGGGTTAACGGCTTGCTGGACGGCCGCACCGGCATTTCGCGTCGGACAAGTTTTCCGAGTTGGGCTTCAATCGTGTCTTCCGCCAGCCGTAGGGCCCTTCCCCTGCATTGGCCTCCCCGGTCGAGCCCCATCGTCAAGCCTGGCTGGTCGACAGTTCCGCGCCAATCCCGCATGCGAATACAGAACGAACGGTGCCACCCCGGCACTACGCCTGCACGCTCCTCCACGTGTTCCACGGCCGGATTCCAGAGAAGTGAGCCATAGGCGAAAATCCACACATCCGGTCCATCAGGACGCGTTGCCAACATGTCCCGAACGATGGCGTTCCACTCGGTTTTTCGGTGTTTCGAACCATATCCGGGGCCGGACCGGTATTCTCAATCGCGCGAATTGTACGCGCGACCAAATCAGCAGTCAGCGCCATCTGGCGTCGCGCTCGCGGCATATCTCTCGAATCCCCCGTGGAGTCGAACAACCCGTGCAGCAATATTACTGCTGCAGCCCATGTCGGAAAACCACTCTTTGGCGAGTCGTCGCGAGGCTACTGCGGCCAACCATTGTTGGGCAAAGTCGGCCCGTCACGGCTCCCAAGCCAATCGGTGACCCAGCGTCGGCGCTCCCGCAGGCGCATATTGCCAGCGGCGACGTTTGCCCCACCTATTCACCGACGAATCCGCCCGCCGCACGATTGCAAGGAGACAACCCAATGACCGAAGACGAAGCCGCGATCCGGCAGGTGGTCGATACGTGGATGGCGGCAAGCCGCAAGGGCGATTTGGATACGGTGCTTGGCCTGATGACGGACGACGTCGTCTTCATGGTCCCCGGCAAGGAGCCGTTCGGTAAGGAGGAATTCGCAGCCGCCTCCAGGGGCATGGGGGAAACGAAGATGGACGGCGTGAGCGAGATCATCGAGCTGAAGCTGCTCGGCGACTGGGCTTATATCCGCAACCGCATCGACATGACGGCGACACCGCCGGGCGGCGAGCCGGTGCGGCGGTCGGGCTACACGCTAACGTTGTTGCGCAAGGAGAGCGACGGGCGCTGGCGGCTGGTAAGGGATGCGAATTTGCTGGGGTAGGGTGGCGTCGTTGGAGCTGCGATCTCCCCCCGCAAGGGAGGGAGATTACGCGCCCTAAGGCCATCGCTAAATCAACTTCTCCAAGGTAATCGGCAAATCCCGCACCCGCTTCCCCGTCGCGTGGAACACCGCATTGGCAATCGCCGGCGCCACGCCGACAATGCCGAGTTCCCCCACGCCCTTGCCGCCGAGCGCGGACGAATGCGGGTCGGGGATGCCGACAGAAATCGTCTGGATATCCGGAATGTCGGCGTTGGTCGGCAGCATGTAGTCGGCGAGGTTGCCGTTGACGATGCGGCCGTGCCTTCGGTCGACGATGCCTTCTTCGAGCAGCGCCTGGCCGATGCCCATGATGATGCCGCCCTTCCACTGGCTTTCCGCCAGCTTCGGGTTGTAGAGCCGGCCGGAATCCAGCGCCGAGACCACGCGCGAGACGCGCACCGTGCCGAAATCCTCGTCCACCCGCACCTCGACGAAATGCGCGCACCAGGAATGGCGCGAATAGTCGCCTTCGGTGTGCGGGATCGCCATGGCGATGGTGGTGTAGTTCTTGTAGCGCGCCTCCGGCGTCGAGTTCGCCGGCATGGTGTCGCCCTTGGCCTCGATCCGCTCGCGGCCAAGCGCGCTCATCAGCTCGGCGATCGACAGCTCCGGCCCTTCGCCACGCGGCGAGGCGATGCGGCCGTCTCTCACTTGCAGCGTGTTCGCCTGCAGCTTCTGGAAGGGCGAGCGCGGATCGGAGAGCGCCAGCCCGATCAGGTCGTCCAGCGCCTGGCCGGCCGCCTTGTAGACGGCGCCGGTCATGACGCCGGCCAGCCGCGAGCCGCCGGTGACGCCGGCGCGGGCGAGGCGCGAATCGCCGAGCTTCACCGACACCTGCTGCACCGGCACGCCGAGCGTTTCGGCTGCGGTCTGCGCCAGGATCGTGTAGGTGCCCTGGCCCATGTCGATGGAGGAGCTTTCGACCTCGACCGAACCGTCGGCCATGATCTTCACCACCGCCTCGCCATGAGCGCGCCGCACCGGATAGGTGCCGGCCGCCACGCCCCAGCCGATGAGCTGACGGCCCTCGCGCATCGAGCGCGGCGCGTTGCTGCGCTTCGCCCAGCCGAAGGCTTCTGCACCAGCGGCAAAGGCTTCGCGCAATTGGCGTGTCGACCACGGCTTCTTCGCATGCGGATCCTGCTCGGCATAGTTGATCAGCCGGATCTCCAGCGGATCCAGCCCAAGCTCATAGGCGAGTTCGTCGATGGCGCATTCGATGCCGAAGGCGCTCGGGTTCTCGCCCGGCGCGCGTTTTGCCCCGGGCACCACCGTGTTCACCCGCACCACATTCTGCTTCGAGGAGAAGTTGGGCGTGGCGTACATGATCGAGGTGACGGAACCGAGCGGCTCGACCCACATGCCGTCGACGGCCGTCTCGTTGACGCCGCGATGCACGATCGACTGGATGCGGCCTTCGCGGTCGGCGCCGATCGCCACTGTCTGCCGTGTGGCGGCACGGCCGCCATAGGAGGTGAAATTCTGCGGACGGTTGAGCACCAGCTTCACCGGCCGTCCAAGCATCTTCGCCGCGGCCGCCGCCACCGCGCTGTGGGCGAGGGCGAGGGCCTTCGAGCCGAAGCCGCCGCCGATATAGGGCGAGACCAGCCGCACATTCTCGAACGGGATCGAAAACCATTCGGCATAGGTGCGCGCCATGCCGTCCAGCCACTGGCTCGGCTCCCAGATGGTGAGCTCATCGCCTTCCCAGCGCGCGATCAGCCCGTGCGGCTCCATCGCCGTCTGGAACTCGCGCGGCGTGTTGTAGGCCACGCAGACGCGCACCGGCGCTTCGGCGAAGGCAGCTTCGGCGTCGCCCCATTCCTTGGTCATGGCGTCGATCGGGATGCCGTCGGTGCCGTCGCTCAAATCGACGATGGCCGGCGTCTCGTCATAGCCGACCTTGACGAGTGCCGCCGCCGCCACCGCCTGCTCGAAGGTCTCGGCGACCACGGCAGCGATGTGCTGGCCGGAAAAGGTCACCTCGCGGGCGAGGGGGCAATAGGTCGGCTGTGATGGCGGGTTGCCAAGCCAGTCCGACGCGCCCTTCAGCCCCATGATGGTGTCGGGCGTCAGCACGGCAAGCACGCCCGGTGCGGTTTCGGCCGCGCGCGTGTCGATGGCCGCCACCTTGCCGGCGGCAATCGTCGCGCTAACCAGCACCGCATGCGTCAGCCCTTCGAGCTGCTGCTCGAAAGCGTATTTCGCCGCGCCGGTGATCTTGGCCGGCCCGTCAACGCGCGACAGGCGCCCGCCGACGGCTTCGAGGCGCGCGCTGTCCGATGCGGCGTGTTTCATGTCATGAACGGTCATGCCGTCTCTCCCAATTTGAGGATGGCGCGCGCGATCACGCGCGGCGCGAGCGCTATTTTGTAGTGGTTGGCGCCATGGTCGACGGCGCCCCCCATGGCGAGCTCGCTCGCCTTGCGCACGATCGCTTCGTCGAGCGGCTTGCCCCTCAGCGCATCTTCGACTTCGCGAGCCCGCCACGGCTTGGTGGCGACACCGCCGAGCGCGACGCGGATGTCGCGGATGGTGCGGCCGTCGGCTTCGAGCTCCAGCCCGACGGCGGCACTTGCGGCTGCGAATTCATAGGACTGGCGATCGCGGATCTTCAGATAGGTCGAGCGCCGCGCGGCAGCCGAGCCGGGGATCTCTATTCCCATGATCACCTCGCCGGGGCGGATGTCGTGCTCTTGCTCGGCGGTGGCGCCGGGGGCGAGGAAGAAGTCTTCGACCTTGAGCTTGCGCTCGCCGAGATCGATCTCGGCGTCGAAAGCGACCAGCGCGATGGCGAGATCGCCCGGATAGGTGGCGATGCAGGCCTCGCTCACGCCAAGCACGGCATGGCCGCGCGTCACGCCGCCGATCGCCGAGCAGCCGCTGCCCGGCGCGCGCTTGTTGCAGGCCGGGAAGTTTTGCGGATCGCGGAAGTAAGGGCAGCGCGTGCGCTGCATCAGGTTGCCGCCGATGGTCGCCATGTTGCGCAGCTGCGCCGATGCCGCCTGCCACAGCGCTTCGGACACCGCCGGGAAATGGCTCTTCACACCGGCATGGTCGGCGACATGGCTCATCTTCGCCAGCGCGCCGATCACGGCGCGATCGGCGTCGACCTCGATGGCATCGAGCCCCTCGATATGGCTGATGTCGATGACGGTCGAGGGTTCGGCGACGCCGCATTTGGCGAGGTCGACCAGCGTCGTGCCGCCGGCAAGCAGCATGGCGCCGGGAAGCGCCGCGGCGTTGCGCGCGGCCTCGACGCTGTCGGCGCGGACGTAGGAAAAATCTCTCATGAGCGAAGCTCCTGTGCTGCCTGGCGGACGGCGGCGACGATGTGCGGATAGGCGCCGCAACGGCAGAGATTGCCGGCCATGTATTCGCGGATCTCCTCATCTGAGCCGGCATGGCCCTCGCGGATGCAGGCCACCGCCGACATGATCTGTCCCGGCGTGCAATAGCCGCACTGGAAGGCGTCCTGCTCGAGGAAGGCGGCCTGCACGGCATGAAGCGTGCCGTCCTCGTCGGCGAGGCCCTCTATTGTGGTGATCGAGCGGCCTTCGACCTGGGCCGCCAGCGTCAGGCAGGCAAGCACGCGTTCACCGTCGACATGCACGGTGCAGGCGCCGCACTGGCCCTGGTCGCAGCCCTTCTTGGTGCCGGTGAGATGAAGCCGCTCGCGCAACGCGTCGAGCAGCGTGACGCGCGGCTCGATGTCGAGCGCATGGTCACGGCCGTTGATGGTAAGGTGGATGGATAAGGTGGTGGGGCTGGGCTGGGCGATTGAGCCGTTAGTAGCACCGCCATTCCTGAAATGGCCGTCTTCGGGAGGATCGATGATGGTCTGGCCTGTGTGGGTTTGACTTGTCATGGGGCGTCGGGCTCCAATTGCTGGACGCTAGGCGGATGGAAATGGGGCTTGGGAGGAGAGGGGCAAGGCGTGGAAGCTGCTAATCTCCCCCTTGTGGGGGAGATGTCCGAAAGGGCAGAGGGGGGCGAAGGAACGAGGCGTTTGCGGTTTATGGTCTTCGACAGAAATCCCTTCCAAGGAAGCATGTGACACGGACTGAGACGCCGGCGGGACAGCGCCCCCCTCTGGCCTGCCGGCCATCTCCCCCACGAGGGGGCAGATCACGCGCTCCAACGCCGCCCTTCTCCAGCGGACAGGGAAAGCTTTTCGTCCTTCAGCACGTGACATACCGCTTCCCCTGATTATATGATAAGGCTACTCCACTAAAACGGAGGCGCCTCCGTTTATTTACGTGGGGGCTGACCCGCATGGGTTCAAGCCCCCATATTGCGAGAGTGGAGAAAAAACTGTCCGACCAGCAGCCACAGACTGCCGAAAAGCAGGAAGCGCCGGCACAGAAGCCGCTGCGCGCCGACGCGCAGCGCAACCGCGACAAGCTCGTCGAGGTCGCGGCGCAGGCATTCGCGGCTGACGGCGTCGACGCCTCGCTGGAGGAGATCGCGAAGCGGGCAGGGGTCGGCATCGGCACCCTCTACCGGCATTTCCCGACGCGCGAGCATCTGGTCGAGGTGGTCTACCGCCGCGAGGTGGAAGGGCTCTGCCTGGCGGCCGACGAACTCGCTCAACTGCATCCGGCTGATGTCGCGCTGGAGCTCTGGATGCAGCGTTTCGTCGACTACATCGCCACCAAGCGCGGCCTCGCCACCAGCCTGCGCCTCCTGCTCAGCGCTAACTCGACGCTGTTCTCGGATACGTCGGGCCGCGTCTCAGGCGCCATGCGAGCCCTCGTCGAGGGGGCCGCCGCTTCGGGAAAGATTCGCGCCGATGTCGACGCCTCCGACGTGATGCATGCGCTCGGCGGCATCTACTCCGCCCCCAACACGCCCGACTGGCGCGAGCGGTCGGGACGGCTGGTGAAGCTGTTGATGGATGGGCTGAGGTTCGGGGCGAGGAACCAATAGGGTAGGCGCTCTACGAATATCCCCTCTGTCCCGCCGACATCTCACCCTCTCGCATTCCCCAAACTGCAGCCTACATAGGCGGGGCCAACCCATCGTGCAGAAGGAACCACCCATGCCTGAACAGCTAACACTGAACGACGGCGCCACCATTCCCCAGATCGGGCTTGGCGTGTGGCAGGTCGATTTGGGTATCACGGCCAAGGTCGTGCGCTGGGGAATCGACGCCGGCTACCGCCTGATCGACACCGCCGAGGGCTACCGCAACGAGGAAGGCGTGGGAGAGGCGATCCGCGCCGCAGGCGTGCCGCGGTCCGAGCTGTTCATCACCTCGAAGCTGCGCAACGGCGGCCACCAGCGCGATGCAGCGCTTCGCGCCTTCGACGACACGATGCAAAAGCTCGGCATCGACCAGATCGATCTCTTCCTCATCCATTGGCCGGTGCCCAGCCAGGACAAATATGTCGAGGCCTGGAAGACGCTGGTCGAGCTCAAGCAAGCCGGCCGCATCAAGTCGATCGGCGTGTCGAACTTCAATCAGGACCATCTGGAGCGCATCATCGGCGAGACCGGCGTGACGCCCGTCGTCAACCAGATCGAATTGCACCCGCGCTTCCAGCAACGCGACAAGCGCGAATTCCACAAGAAGCACGACATCCATATCGAAAGCTGGAGCCCGCTGGGCAGCGGCCGGCTGCTCGCCGACCCGACACTTGCGGGGATCGCGAAGAAGCACGGCAAGTCGGTGGCGCAAATCATCATCCGCTGGCACCTGCAGGAAGGGCTGGTCGTCATCCCGAAGTCGGTCCACCAGGACCGCATTGCCGCCAATTTCGACGTCTTCGACTTCGAACTGGATGAGAACGACATGCAGACCATCCGCGGCATGGACTCGACCGACGGCCGCACCGGGCCTGACCCGGCAACGGCAGCGTTTTCGTTCTGAGGCGCTGCCCTTGTGGAGCCGACTCAGGAGCGCCAATCTCCCCCTTGCGGGGGATGCTTGGCAGGGCAGAGATCCCATGAGGCGACGGGCGGCGGAACTCAGGTAAGGTTTCGGGGTC
>NZ_LPVS01000242.1:0-9908 GCF_014843905.1 Mesorhizobium silamurunense
CGCGAAAGGGAATCCCAAGCCGGACTCTTATGTCAGGCGAGAACCACTAGCTGAGCAGCGCGTAGAGAGCCAAGCCTGCGACAGGGGGCCATGCGGATGAAGTCGTGGCGCAGATAGAACCAGATCGCGCTGGCGAGCACCAGGGCGGTGATAGCGGCGATGTGAGCGGCACCAAGCGCCGCACGCGCCTAACTAACCGTGCGGCGGTCTGGCTCTAGGTGGCAAGCTTTCACACGGATTTGCGGCCAATCTGGCGAAACGCCGGTCTCTTAGCCAGATGGCCTTCAGTTTCTCGTCGCGACTGTTATCAGGGGTCGATCGGCCTTGCATCGCGGCAATCACATAGTCGGCTCTGTTGGTTCGATAGTCCTCTTTTTGCGCAGACAACGTCGTTCCTCCCGGTTCGAGGCCCTCTTTCCCCTTTTTAGCTTTGATGCAGAAACTAACTGCCGATGTACCGTAGGAGTCCACCAATTGGGGATTGAGTAAAACGATACATTCCAAGGGAACGCGCGCTGGTCTGGCTCCGTGTGGCGCGCTCAGGTTGATAGCTAATATAGATGAGCTCGCGTCATCCAATCGATGGATGGAAGCACCACAGGACGGTGCTACCTTGATGCATGAGGGAGGCAACCCGGTTTTGCTGTAAGAAGCCCGCTGGCTCTGGGGCTAAATATGAGCAAGACTCTCATTGCTATCGCTATCCTCGCGATCAGCGTCGGCTATGCCGAAGCCAAGGACCGCAGGGTCCAAACCGCGACCCTCGGCACGTACGCCAATTCGAAGAACCTTCCGGTTTGCACCGCGTCAAGCTCACTCTTCGAAGTCCTCGGCGACAAGTGTTTTCTCGTCAAAGGTTCGATGATCTATGGCGACATCGCAGATCTTTCCCAGATAAACACTTTGGGCTGATAGCCGGGGCAACAACGGCCGGCTGCCGCCGAGCAGCGGGCCATAGGCAGGCGCCTGAGCGCGACGGACGCTTCGGTGATACTAGGGGTGTCATAGGAGAGCGGCCGACCAGATCGCGCGATGGAGCGCGAACGCGCCGCATTCAGATTGGCCGCACGTACTAAGGGCTTCATCAACCCTGTCGCGATGATCGCGAGGATAATGTCTTTGCTCGTCCAAACCGCTCCACTAGCCACCGGCACGGACGCTTCCCCATCCCCGCCTTGTCGCGCGGGCCTGCCAATTTCGCAGGAAGGATTGGCACCCCAATTGGGACCTGGCTGCTATTTGGCTTGGCGCAATCGGAACAAACAGTGCGGCTACCCTGTTTTCAGGCAAGGGAGGGAGAGCGCTGATGACGGAGCAAAGCAAAGGGCGGCCCCCGCCGAAGCCAGACCCTAAGAAGGTCCATGTCGGCCCTCACGACAAAGACGCGCCAGAGCCTCAGCATGTCGACCCGCCACCGCGAGACGTGCGAGAGGCGCCGGTACAAAATCCAAACGGCGATAAGAAAGCCTAGATGCCTGCTATGGCTAGGCCAACCGCAATCCCGACGCCAATTGCGACTCCAACGGCCACGTTTCCAGCGAGGCGAAGCAGCCGTGCCATCCAAACGGCGCGCTAATTCGACCTCGGCCGTCTCCGCCGCTGCAGGCCGATCAGCTCATCAAAAACGTGTTCGACGCTGTTTGGGAGCGCATCCGATTGTCCGGTGGGCCGAAACCATCCCCCGGAAACGGGCAGTCGCGCTCGCCCAAGACGCGGCACGTGGTGCGGTCGCAGAACTGGTTGGTCACGTCGACATTGGATGGCGTTAGGAGTGATGCGCGATGCCGCTCCACCGAAGATCGGCACGCCTTGGACCGACGATGAGCCGGACGCCATCGCAAGCGACTATTTAGCAAACGTTAAATGGCGGCGAATATGCTGCAGCTGCCAACGATCGGCTGAGGACAGCACGACGAGCTTGGTTGTGGCACAGTGGGCCCTGCTGTAAGCTTCTCGTCAGTCGTGCGCCCCGGGGAAATTACGATGGAAGCTGACGCTGAGCGCGCGGTGGCAACGGTCGATACCCGGCCATCACGCCGCTCGCAAGGGCTTATGTGGGTGCTTGTGCCCCCGGCCATCCTCATCTGCGGGGCGTTATTCTTACGACTGGTCGTGGGACCGGCATGGGAGAAGCTACCGACCGACTACGGGAGCAGCGTCGTCCTAGAGTCAGATAGCAGCTTTCGCCAGACGCTCGACGCCGCCCTGACGACGTTTCACCAGAAGGGCCGGCGAGTCGACCAGGTGCTGAGCTCGACCGACGGCGTCGCCATCGTTCAGAGCCATGTCGACTGGTCGAACGACAGCGGAGAGGTGAATTACCAGACCACCGGCCTTTATGGGGTCGACCGCAGGACCCGGAAAAACGTGGCCGGTTATGGTGATGTCAGCCGCAGTGGGCAATTCCTTTTCCCCCCGCGGCTCGAAGGCTCCATCGATGAGGTCTGGGACCCCTATTACAGCGGTCCACGGCATCTGGCGTTCGATCGCAGCGAGGTGGTGGACGGGGTAACGGTCGCAGTCTACCGGTTCACCGTCGCCGGCCTGGATGAGACAAGCGCCTATGAATTTCTTCCCGATGTATCCGAGCGATACGGTGTAGGGACCGACGGAGAGGGTTACCTGTGGATCGAGCCCGTCTCAGGCATCCTCGTCGATATGCTGGATCGTGGCCACAGCTATTTCGTTGATCCGGCCACCAAGAAGTTCGCGGGAGACTTCAGTGTTTGGCAGGCTCGCTACACCGCGCAGTCCAGGTCCGACTTGTTGAGCCTTGCCGCTGAGGCCCGACTGCGCATTTTGGCGACGGAAAGTTGGCTGCCCATTGGCGGGATCGGGCTGGCTGTCGCCTGGCTGGGGATCGGGGCGCTGCGGCTTCGCCGCGGCAAGCCAGCGTCCGTAGGATGAAAGCCCGGCCTCATGTCGATGGGCGGGAAGCCCGGCCAAGTGCACGGCTCGGAATCTCGCAAAAGCTCACTCTGATCTTCGCGATCTTTTCCGCGATTCTCCTCGGCGTGACCGGGTGGCTGGGCTACGATCGGGGCAAAGCGGCCCTTGAGGGCAGCATTGCGGCCGAACTCCAGGCTCGCGCCCTGGAAAAGCAGGCGTCGATAGAGACCTGGCTCGACGAGCGGTTGGGTGAACTGCGGGCGCTCAGCGAATCGCCACACATCGTCGAGCAGGTAACCAGGCTTGCCCGTCTTCCCCCGGGAGCCACTTCCGACGACTGGGCGCGCTTTGCCGATGAGCTCACAGTGCGCACGGGACAAGGGGGCGACTACGACGCTCTTTTCATAATGGAGCCGGCATCGGGCAGGGTCTTATTGGTGACCGACCCTAACGATCGAAATCGCTCAGGGATTGGCGAACCCTATTTCAGCAACGGCAAGATCCGGCCCGGCCTTTACCTGCAGCCGGACCAGTCGGGCAAGCCCACCTCGCTGTCGCCGTTCCTGTCCACGCCCCTGCGTGCCCGAGATGGTGAGCTTGTCGCTGTTTTGGTCGCCCGGCTCGGCACCGAGAGTTTGGCGGCGACCGTCGATCGACGCGCCGGGCTACGGGCGACCGACGAGGCTTACCTGATCAGCATCGACGGAAAGTTTGCCAGCAGGCCGCGCTTGCTCGGCGGCGTCGCCAAAGGCGGTCTCACCTTGGATGGAAGCGCTGCAGCTCGACGCTGTCTTGAGCACAATGACGGACTGGACGTCTCGAACGACTACCGCGGCGTTCCCGCCATCACGGTCTTTCGCTGGATTCCGAGATACGGTTTGTGTCTCATCACGAAGCTCGATCAGGCGGAAGCCTTCGCCACAATTCGTGAACTTGGCCATGACCTGACCATCGCAGGCGGCGTGCTCATGTTGGCAGCGGTCGGAATATCCGGATTCCTGGCCCGAACGATCACGCATCCCATTCGCCTTATCGAGGCGGGCGCAAGGCGGGTCGCGCGCGGCGAGAGGGCCGTGACGCTGCCGGAGTCGTCAAACGACGAGATCGGCCGTTTGGCGCGCGCCTTCAATGCCATGACCGCTGCCCTTGCAAATCGCGAAGGCGAGCTGCGCGCCCATGCGGCAACCCTGGAGCAGAGGGTCGCCGAAAAGACCCGGGAGCTTGACTTGCGGGCAAGTGAATTGGCCCGCTCGAATGTTGAGCTGGAGCGTTTTGCCTATGTCGCTTCGCACGATCTGCAGGAGCCGCTGCGAATGGTGGCAAGCTATACCCAGTTGCTGGGCAGGCGATACAAGGGACGGCTCGACGCCGACGCCGACGAGTTCATCCATTTCGCTGTGGATGGCGCTGCACGGATGCAGGCATTGATCAACGACCTATTGGCCTATTCGCGCGTCAGCACGCAGGCCAACGCTTTCGAAGCTATCGATTGCAACGTCGTGGTCGAGCGTGCGCTGGCGAACCTTCACGCCGCCCAGGTCGAGAACCGTGCGATCATCCGCAAACCCGAACTACCCACTATTGTCGCCGACAACTTTCAGATGGTTCAGCTCTTCCAAAACCTGATCGGCAACGCCATCAAGTTCCGTCGCGACCAAATCCCGGAGGTTGACATTGCGGCACGGCGAGAGGGCCAGGAATGGGTGTTTTCGGTGTCGGACAATGGCATCGGCATCGATCCCAAGTACATCGACCGGCTCTTCGCGATTTTCAAACGCTTGCATACACGGGCCGAATATCCGGGCACAGGAATTGGCCTGGCTATCTGCAAGAAGGTGGTGGAGCGCCACGGTGGCCGGATTTGGGTCGAGTCGGAACTGGATCGCGGCTCGGCCTTTTTCTTCACGCTTCCTTGTCGGGAGGAACCCGGCCCAGTACCACAATCAGTTTCCAGCGCTTCAACGCATGAAATGGATCGAATATGAACAACAGCACAACCGGGCGACCCATCAATATCCTCTTGGTTGAGGACAATCCCGGCGACGCTCGGCTCACTATCGAGGCCTTGCGAGACGCAAAAGTGCGCAATGAACTCAATGTCGCGCAAGACGGGGTTGAAGCCATGGCCATTCTTCGGCGTGAGGGACAATATGCCGACGCGCCGCGCCCCGACCTGATCCTGCTCGACCTCAACCTGCCTCGCATGGATGGTCGCCAGGTCCTCGCCGAAATAAAGGAAGATGAGAACTTGCGACGCATCCCGGTCGCTGTCCTGACCACGTCGCAGGCGGAGAGGGATATCATCGCCAGCTATAACCTCCACGCCAACTGTTACATCACCAAGCCCGTGGATCTGGATGAATTCGTACGCGTTGTGCAGGGAATCGAGTATTTCTGGCTCTCGATCGTAAGGTTGCCGCCGGAGTAAGGGCGAAAGTGGAAGAAAACGCACTCAGGATTCTGCTTGTCGAGGACAACCCTGGCGATGTCCGTCTGATCCGGGAACTGCTCGCGGCCGAGGATACAAGCTTCGTGATCTCTGCTGCGGATCGCCTGGCGCTTGGCTTGCAGCAGTTCGCTGACCAGACCTTCGATCTCGTATTGCTCGATTTGTTCCTCCCCGACAGTATGGGCTTGGATGCGCTTCGCCAATTTCGGGCAACCGCGCCCTCAGTCCCGGTCATTGTGCTGACTGGCCTCAATGACGAGAGGTTGGCGATCCAGGCGGTTCGGGACGGCGCGCAGGACTATCTGGTCAAGGGGCAAATCGATGGGCGGCAAATCACGCGCGCCATCCGCTATGCCCGTGAACGTCACCGGATGATGCTGGAGGTGCGGGATCAGTCGCTCACAGACGAACTGACGGGCCTCTACAACCGTCGTGGTTTTGTGGCTCTCGCCCAGGAAATGGTGAAGCGCGCCGCCGGAACTGGACCGGGATCGGGACTGGTGGTGACATTCATAGATCTGGACGGCATGAAGCACATCAATGACCGTTTTGGGCATAAGGCCGGCGACCGGGCCCTGATTAGAACGGGGGAAGTCCTGCGTTCCGCGTTTCGGATATCCGACGTGATCGCCAGACTTGGTGGGGATGAGTTTGTCTCGATCACCGCTGGCGTTGAAAAGTCCGATATTGATGCCCTGCGTCTCCGCCTCGCGAACGCCTTGGCGGCGCATAACCGTCAAGCGGCTGGTGAGCCGGAGCTCCTCCTCAGTCTCGGTTTCGCCTATTACGACCCAGCAACGGGATCGCCGCGGTCGATCGATGAACTGATCGCTGAAGCGGACGCAGCGATGTACCTCGACAAAAACAACCGCAAGAAAGCCAGAGCGTGAGCCGTTGGGTCCCTCTAACTTTTGAGTCTGTCATGGCGGTCAGCGTTTGCCAGCCCCGTGGCGGGGCAGTTGCTACCGCCGCCCATGGCGCGGTTGGTCTTCGCGCACATCGTTCAGCGTGGCATGGCGAAGGGGACCTTCGCCCTTGAGATAGCGGACCCGGCCGACAAGGCCCGGCTTCACCCATTGCGCCCCAGGTTTCTTGACGCTCCGCGGCGGCGGGCCTGCCATCTTCTCGACCCGCTGCCACAGTCGGTCTCGAATTGACGGGTTCAAGGCGATGACAGCGCTGCCGACATACCGTCTTTCGCCATCATTCGTGGCCATCAGGGCCATTGGAGCCGCACCTGGCTCTCGAACGACGCCCAGCACTTCGAAATCGGCTTCCTCGAAATAATTCGCCTTCACCCATGTTTTCGACGGTCCGCTCCGGTAGTGGCTGTCAGCGCGCTTCGAGATGATGCCTTCAAGCCCCATCTTCTCCATGGTGCGGAAAATAGCCAGCGCATCGCCCTCGAAATGCTCGCTGTACTGGATCTTGCCGATGCCGGGCTCGACCAGTTGCCACAGCGCCTGCTTGCGCTGCAGCAGGGGCAAGGGGGCAAGATTGCGACCATCGAGATGGAGGATGTCGAACGCAACGAACACCAGGCGGCTCGGCTCGTTCCAGATCGCGGCTTCCAGCCCGTGGAAATCGGGAGCGCCCCTCTCGTCGGTCACAATGATCTGGCCGTCGAGAATGGCAGCCCTGCATGGCAGTTCGACTGCCAGCGCGATGGGCCAGTATTTCGTGGTCCAGTCATGGCCGTTCTTGCTGTAAAGACGCACGCCGCCTTGATCGATGATGATCTGCGTCCGGTAGCCGTCGAACTTGACTTCGTGAACCCATCCCTCATCTTTGGGCGGTTGCTCGACCAGAGCAGGGATCTGCGGTGGAATGAACTCCAGCCGGCCGACGCTGATCTTGGCACGCTTACTCAATGACGAACACCTTCGACCGCGCGGCGGCGGGCGCGATCGACACAGGCGGCTCGACATCCCCCCAACCTGGACGCCTGCCGCCTGTGCCGAGCCCCCGCTAAGCCATTGCGAACATCTACATCCGAGGCCACCGAATTGTCGTTAGCTTCGCATCCAAATAGTTATCCTGGGGTACATATCTCGCTGTCGGCGCGGCACTCTTGGTCCGTCCCCCACTGGCCTGTGCTGTTTCAGGCTGCCTCAGGCCAGTCCCCCGCGCGCCAATGGCGGCATTACCGCCAGGGCTCTATCACCACCGGTCCAGCGCTCAGCTTCCGAGCGCCTTGAGCCAACCTTCAAAGGAAGAGCCCTTATCGTGCTCGGCAAGCGAAACAGAGTGGGCGGGGCGCGGCAACACCACCGTGCTGCGGCCCTCGCGCGGGCTGTAACCGAATTCCTTGCTGAATGCGCGGCTGAAATTGGCCGGTGAACTAAACCCGAAGGCTTCGGCAATTTCGACAATTCGCCGGCTGTCCGCCGGATCGCTCAGCGCAATATGGGCTGCCAGAAGTCGGCGACTTTGAATGTAATGGAGAACACCGCCGCTCGGTTCGAACAACTGATAGAGACGAGACCGCGAAACACCGAGCGCCCTGCACATTGAATCCGGCGTCAGACGAGCCGCGTCCAGGTTGTTTTGGACGTATCGACGCGCCCGCTCCATTAGCGTGACACTCGCCAGCTGTTCGGCCGCGGCGGCATGTTCGGCCGGAGGCGCGAGGCACGCAATGATCATGCTGCGCGTTGCGTGCACGATGCGGGGCAAGTCGTCTGCCGTGAGGCTGCGGAGTCTTGTTGCGACGCTGTCGACGTAGTCGATCAAAAGGTTAGCAAAGTTGCCGGAAAGAATTGAATTGTTGTTTGCATCTAGGGTTGCCGCCGCATCGGCGAACAAATCACGCGGCAAATAGAGAACGAGACTTTCGGATTCCGTTGACCTTCCGCGAAACGGGTAACCAAGCGACCTCAACTCCAATTTGCCCGGCTGGCTTTCCGCAACGCGGCGATCGACTTCCGTCCATGACTGGCCAGTATGTGGCAAGACGATATACCAGTGATCGATCGAGCTGGACCGAAGCTTCGCCGCAGAACGCATATAACTGTGCGCCGCCGCCCGCTGTTCAACGATCAGCATGCCCCCAAGATTCCAAGCCGTGTGGGTGGCAGGGAAGCCGTCCTCCAGCGATTTGTTATCCGGCAACCTGATCTCGACAAGCGGCGCCACATGCGCTTGCCAAGCGGCGAATTGAACCTCTGGTGCCAGTTCGAGCGTTGAAAAGGATAGAGGTTTAAGCGCCGGCATGAGTGACGGAGCAGCCTCCTTGTGAGATGGAGCTTCACGCGGCCAACGACGTCGATCACGGTTCGGCGACTGCTTCGCAGGGGCCCCGTCTTGCCCTTTAGTGTCCATCGCGTGGTGCCATATCCGATTCCGGTATGCCCATGCCCCCGCAATCATGTGGTGTATCCCAGGTATCTGGCAAGCCTGTCGACCGCATCTTCGATCACGCTCGGTTACAGCAAGAAATGCATCCCGAGATAAGTTTCTGGATGCGAAGCTAACGACACTCTTCAGACTGGTGCCTATAGAATCCGACATCGTGAAAGCGACGTTGAGGAGACCACGAAATGAACGAAAAGCTCAAAGGAGAAGCTCGCCGCAAGATAATTCTTGATGGATACGTTAATAACGAACCATTGAAGGACATTGCCGCAAAGCTCGGATGCTCACTGGCGAGTTTGAAAGTCAGCGCCAGCAAACTTGGCTGTACAAGAACTCCAAAAGAGGCGGCTGAATTTCGGCGCGGCTTTCGTATACCGGAAAACAAGCGGCAAGACTATTACCAGCTGATGACAGCTGGACAATATAGATCTCGCGAGTGCGCACAGATTTTGGGATTATTGACAACCCAATCGCCGAGTATGGAGTAATATTACTAGAAAGCTGTGGACGACATCGCTCAAGCCTCAGTGATAAAAGCCCGCCGCAAAGCACGGGCGGCGGGCCCTGAAAGGTTCGCTCAAATGCTGCGTCAGCGCTTTAATCGCACCTGTCTTAGCCCTCTCGATCTGGCTGTTTGCGAACGCGTGTTCAATCAGGTCTGCGCGGATGAACAGCTCGACCCCCTGGACCCGGCCGCCGAAGTTTTAGCGGTATTGGTTGTGGCCATCTTTCGAAATGCTCACACCAGCGAACGCGAACTGCTGGACGCGGTCAGGTCTCGTCGGCAAAAGCTCGCGGGAACCGCGCATTAGTGCGTGTCGCCCAAAAGCCTGCCCTCGGGCTTGACCGAGGGTGCGCAGCTTGGCGAGTTGAAACGAATCCGAGACGCTGCCCGTGCAGGCGTGGAACGTGCAGAGCTAGGATGCAAAGGAAGCCGGGATTACGCCGGAGGCGCTTGCCCGATTTCTCCGGCTTGCTCGGGAGGGCCTTCGCCGCGCGGACGGCACGTTCCCTAGCTCCATGTCCAGAAGGTTGTGCGGCGGGACGAGATAGGGGCCGATCGAATCGTCATCCGAGGTTCAAAACTCGGCCTTTTGCGATCGCTTGTCGTGTCTGGAGAGAAGCCTGAAACGTATACGGCGAGGCACGACGTTCGCAGTTTTGTATGCCCTTCCCGAGAGATGGGTGACAGTTCATTCCGGATAGATGGGTTACA
>NZ_LPVS01000243.1:0-10551 GCF_014843905.1 Mesorhizobium silamurunense
GATTTCGCCGCCGCTACCGTTGACACAACTCGCCTCATATGAGGGGGGCTGTCCCGCCGGCTTATCCTGCCGAGGACGGTTATGCGCCGGCACTTACGGGCGTCGGGGTGACTTTAAAGAACTGAAGCGGACCGGGCAGGCCTTCGGCTTCCATCTCGCCATGCTCTTCAAATATCAGCCCCGAGCCGACCACGAGATCGCGCACCGTCCGGGAGGCGATGATTTCGCCCGGCGGCACTTGGTCGAGCAACTGCAACGCTACCTCGATGGCGATCCCGGAGACATCGTCGCCTCGCGCCTCGCACTCGCCGATGTGAATGGCCGCGTGAACCCCGAAACCCAGCCGCTTCAGGCGCTCGCCAATCGCGATCGCGCACTGGATCGAGCGCGTCGGCCGCTGGAAAACAGCTAGCAGCCTGCCGGCCGCCCGGCTGATCTCCTTGCCTCCTGCGAGCAGTAATTCCTCGCGGATGGCGTCGGCCGGGTGCTCGAGCGGATTGGCACCGGACGCCGCGCCATCGACCGCGAGCGACAGCACCGACACCAGCACCCGCTCGCCAGGCGCCGCCGGCAGGGCGCCTGTGACGAAAGCCTGGATCTCGTCGACGATACGATCGGAATTCTCGCCCCAGATCACGTGATCCCGGCCGGCAAACTCGATGTATCGCGCGCCTTCGATATGCGTTGCCAGATAGCGTCCTTCTTCCGCTTTGACCCAGCGGTCGCCGGCCGAATGCGCGATCAGCGTCGGCACGTGGATGGCGGGCAGGATGTTTCGAACATCGATTTCGGTGCCCCAGCGCCAGAGCGCGATCGCGTCGGCGGGCGAGGCGGAATTCCGGAGGTAGGCGGCGAACCATTCCTTCTCGAAACTGTCATTCATCAGGCTGGGTGCCGCATTGCTCATATCCGCCGGCTCTCCCCACTCTCTTTCGACGACGGTCAGGTCCTCTTCCACCTGCTCAGCTGTCTTCGCCCAGGGGTAATCCTTCGACCATCTGCCGCTGGCGGCTCCGTTGAGCACGAGTGCCGCCGTGCGGTCGGGATAGGTCGCCGCAAACAGCATGCACATAGGACCGCCCTCGGAGCTGCCGAACAGAACCGTCCGCTTCGATCCGACAGCGTCCAGCACCGCCCGCACGTCTTCCATCCGCTCTTCCATCGTCGGCAAACCGACATTGCGGTCGGACAGCCCGGTGCCGCGCTTGTCCATGCGGATCAGGCGGCAGAATGTGCCGAGGCGCTGGAGTACATGCGAAAACCGCGGCGAGGCCCAGGCCAGGTCGAGGTTGGAGACCCACCCAGGCACATAGATCATGTCGATCGGTCCATCGCCGGTCACCTGATAGGCGATGTTGATCCCGGCCGATTTGACATAGTGGGTCGGGGGGCGCAGGGGCTCGCCGCCGGATGCGCGGCGCTCGCCGGCCTTGGTTGGCGCCGGTGGCGATGTCGGGAGAGCACCCGAGGTGGCCGTCCGGGAGGCGGCTTGCGGCGTCATGCGGCGTGTGCGCAGTTCTTCATGGAGATGCCGGGTTTCCGGCTCGGGCTGCAGCTTAAGCTCTCGCTGCAGCGCATCGCGGCAGTTTTCATATTGCTTGAGCGCCAGATTGATCCGGCCCTGCGCCGCATAGGCTCGCATCAGGGCGCGGTGGGCGTCCTCCCTTAGCGGCTCCATCGCGAGCAGGCGCGTTGCCGCGCGCGCGCAGGAGGCGGGATCGTTGGTCGCCGAATAGTGCGCGACCAGCCTGTCCAGCACTGCGACCGCAATTGCCCTCAGGCGCTCGCGCTCGACCCGCAGCCAATCCTCGAACGGTTCCTCCTTCAGGCCGAACCCGTCGAGCAGGTCGCCGCGATAGACGACAAGCGCCTTTTCGAGATCCTCAGGCGCCGGGCTGGCCGCCAGCGTCTCGAACCGCACGACGTCGAAATCAAGGCCATCGAGATGGAGGGCGACGTTGTCGCCATCGGTGAGAAAGCGCCCACCGGATGACTGCATGGCCTTCCTGACGGCTGACACCGCCTGCCGCAGGCTCATCCGGGCCTGGGTCTCGCTGTTGATGCCCCAAAGCAGTGTCGCCAGCTTCTCGCGGGACTGCGAATGCCCGGATTGCAGCGCGAGATAGGCCACCATCGCACGTGCCTTGCGGCTGAAGGCCGGGACTGCGGCCCCGACACCGGCAAAGTCGAAACCACCCAGCAGATAAAGGTGAGGCCCGGTCATCGGATCCGCCACAGCCACAATGTGCAGCGCGATCCTTTCGCGGAGCGCGCTCTATTTCAACTGTTATTGCGCCGGCTTTTCACGATTTCATCACGCTGGTTCCCACGCATTCCTCACGGCGCTGGGGGAGCCTGTCCGCACTGAAGCTCTTGTCTCAGGAGGACACCCGTGCAACGCCCCGGTTTGACCGAATGGCCCGTCTGGCATGTCGATCCCTCGGACGATCAGGACGGGCATGGTGCCACGCAGCGCCATGACATTGCCCTGGCCCGCTACCTCGCAAAGCAACAAGCCCACCGGGCATCTGTCGTGCACAGGCTCGAACTGTGGGCCGCGGTGACCCGTGCCGCAACGCTGGCCGCAGGTGCCGGACGCGCCTTCTTCCTGGCACAGCGATCGTCCGATCGAAATGTCGGCCCGGCAAACAATGCCAGGCGCCGATCAACGCCATTGGCCTGACGCTGTCGAAGAGCCAGGCGCGGTTCAGCAAAATATTCTGGGCCGTTGAGCGCGGCGCCCGAAGCCAGGGCGCGTGCCGGCTATCCCTTCTCTTCCACCAGGATCACGAGCGATTCCGGTACTACACCGTCGAACGCCATGGCATCGGCGGCCGCCTTGCTCTGCATCACGGCCGCGAGCTTGTCCATGTCCGGAACGTCCATCATCACCGCCACGCGTTTCGGGTTCTGGGGGTCGACGAAGGTGCGGATATTGGTGATCCCGAGCGGGCCGAACAGCTCCTCGCGTTTGGGCGATGTGAGCCAGTGGTTCGCGTCTTTGCTGATGTCGTGATGGCCGATGATCGTTGGCATTTGAGACCCTCCCGAGTTGACGTCGGCGGGTAGAAATCGCCCGCCATGGCTGCGATCCTTACTACGTCGAATGAGTGCCGCTTTCGGCAGCTTGTCAATTAGTATTTTCTAATGTGACGATGGCGAGGGCGGAACGGCAGATCTCCCCGCAGGTGGGGAGATGGGGGGTTGGGCGGGCCGATCCGCCTTCTCCGACAGAAGCAGAACGGTTAGGCTCCCGCGTCGCTGCAGCGGGGAGCCTCGAAGATTCCAAAGCCCACCTTCCTCGAGATCGCCCGCCGCGCCGGCGTCGGCACGGCGACCGTCGAGCGCGTGCTGAACGGCAGGGGCGGGGTGCGCCCCGAGACCGTCGAGAAGGTGGTCGCCGCCGCGCGCTCGCTCGACTATCCGCGCCGGCTCCCCGAGGCGCATCGCGGCGTCATCCGCATCGAGGTCATCCTGGTCAGGCCAGACGCGACCTTCTTCGCCAGGCTGTCGCGCGCCTTCGAGCGCATCGCGGCGACGCTCGACCGCACGATAGCCGTCCACCGCACCTTCCTCGACGAGGCCAATCCGGCGGCGATAGCGAAGCGCATCCTGGAGCCAGCCCTCAGGCGCGCCGCGCTCATCCTCGCCGTGCCCGATCATCCGCTGGTGAGCGCTGCGCTAGGAAAACTCGAGGCGGAAAACATCCCGACAGTGCAGATCGTCACCCAGATCTCCGGCACCAAAAGCACCTATGTCGGCATCGACAATTACGCCGCCGGGCGGATGGCCGGGTTGCTGATGGCGCGCATGCAGCGGCAGCCGGGCAAGGTGGTGGCGATCTGCCATAGCCAGATCTATCGCGTGCATCGCGACCGCGTGCGCGGCTTCTTCGACTATCTGATCGAGGAGGGGCGAGATTTCGAGCCGGTGGCCGCGCTGTTCGGCTTCGACGATGGCGACCGCAACGCCGAGCTGCTGCACGAGGCGCTGAAGCGCTGGCCGGATCTTGCCGGCCTCTACAATGCCGGCGGCGCCAACACGGCGCTGAACGAGGTGCTGCGCCGACATGGCAGACGCCGCGAGATCTTCTTCGTCGGCCACGAACTCACCGAGCGCAGCACCCGCGGCTTGCGCGACGGCACGATGGATGTCGTGCTCGATCAGGCGCCGGAGGCGCAGGCGCGCCGCGCCATCGACCTGGTGCTTGCCGCGCTCAACCTGCACGACCTTCCGGTCGACAACCCGCCGATCCGCTTCATCACCTTCACCGCCGAGAACCTTTGATCTGATTTGATCAAGGAACCGCGAGCCTTCGCTGCAATCCCGGTGCTAACTCGCCGTGACCGGGAGACGATTGGCACAAGCATTCTCCCCCTCATCCGGCCGCCGGGCAGCACCGACGCCGGCGGCATCCTCTTCTCTCTTGAAGAGGTGGCGATCCGGGTGAGGGGGACTTTTCCAGCCGTGATCGTCTTACCGGGAGCGGGAGGATCATCGATGGCGAGACGGCTGACAGCCTACGATCTGCAGAGCGCCAAAGGCAGTAGGAAATGGCTGCAGCTGCATGTCGACACGCCCGCCGAAGCCGCCGCCGCGGTCGCCTGCGGCATCGTCATCCTCTCCTGCGAGCCCGATCATAATCTGGAAGCCATCCGCCAGGCGGCGCCCCACGCGTTCCTCTCCGTCGGCATGCCATATGGCGCGGTCGTTTCGCCCGATGAGGCGGTGCGGCTGGGCTTCGCCATGATGAAGCGCGGCGCCGATGCGGTCTATTCGTCGCATTCGCCGCGCTTCATCGAGGCCATGGCCGCCGAAGGCATCCCTGTCACCGGCCATGTCGGCCTGGTGCCCAACCGCGCGACCTGGACTAATTTTCGCGCCATCGGCCGTACGGCGGAAGAAGCCTTCAAGGTACTGCGCGCCGCAAAGGATATGGAGAATGCGGGCGCTGCCTGCATCGAGGTCGAGGTGGTGCCGGTCAGACTCGCCGAGCACATCACACGCTCGACCCCGCTGATCACCATGGGCATGGGCTGCGGCAGCGCCTGCGACACGCAATACCTGTTCTCCTGCGATGTGCTGGGCACCCATGCCGGCCACTATCCGCGCCACGCCAAGCGCTATGCCGACTTCGTCACGCTGGAGGCCGAGCTGCAGGAAAAGCGCATCGCCGCTTTCCGCGCCTTCGGCCACGACGTCGCCGCCGGCGCGTATCCCGAAGCGAAGCATCAGGTGGACATGGACGATGCCGCCTATGACCGCTTCCTCACCCTTTCCCAGTCTTTGTGAGATCAGCATGGACGACTTGCAATACGGCACGCGCAACAAAAGGGGCGACTGGGCTCCGAACGAACCGGCCGGCACCGCGCCGCTCTTCGTCTTCCCGCCGCGCCCGCTGGCGGTGCTGAAATGGCTGCCGCATTATTTCCTGCCCTACAATCTGCTCTTCGCCCTCTCGGCGGTGGCGTGGTGGCGCTTCGTGCTGCCCGACGTCGAGGTGATGAAGACGCTCGCGGTCGGCTGGATCCTGCGCCTGTTCCTCGTCAACTGCGCCGCGCTCCTGGTCTTCTTCGGCACCTTCGAGCTTCGACTCTACATTTTGAGAGCCCAGGGCAACCGCTTCAAATACAATGGCAAATGGCCGTCGCAGCAGAAGAGCAAGGCCTTCTTCTTCGAGGACCAGAACATCGACAACATGCTGCGCACCTTCGGCACCGGCATGCCGATCTGGACGGCGATCGAGGTGGCGATCCTTTATGCCTACGCCAATGGCTATGTGCCGTGGCTGAGCTTCGCCGAGCATCCGGTCTACCTGTTCTGCCTGGCGCTGGTGGTACCGATCATCCACGAGACGCATTTCTTCCTGCTGCACCGGACGATCCACTGGGCGCCGCTCTACAAATGGGTGCATTCGGTGCACCACAATTCGGTGAACCCGTCGCCGTGGTCGTCGCTGTCGATGCATCCAGTGGAGCAGCTCGGCTATCTCGGCGTCGCCTTTTGGCACCTGATCATCCCGTCGAATCCGCTGCTGGCGCTCTACCAGCTCCACTATGCCGGCTTCGGTGCCATCCCCGGCCATGTTGGCTTCGACAAGGTGGAACTGACCGAGGATACGAGCGTCGATAGCCACGCCTATATCCACTACCTGCACCACAAATATTTCGAGGTGAACTACGGCGACGGCCTGATCCCGTTCGACCGCTGGTTCGGCACCTTTCACGACGGCGGCAAGGAAGGCGAGGCCCGCATGCAGGCTCGCTATGAGAAGAAGAAGGCGCGTGCCAACGCTGCCGCCGCGAAGTGACAGCCCGGATAGACAGCCACGTTACGAGAAGAAGAAGGCGCGCCAACGCCGCCGCCGCGAAATGACGCCCGCACAGACAGTCACGTGAACGGTTTCGGCGGTTCACTTAGCCATCCCGCAAGGGCCGGTGAACAAGACAGGAGTGAGCCGGCACTCCAGATCCAGAGGGAGGAAACCCGTGAAGAAACTTCTCATCTCGACGGCGCTCGCCGCTTTGATGACGACCGCGTTCGCGACTGTCTCGACCAGCGCCTTCGCCGCCAAGCTCGGTGTCTCGATCGTTGACTTCGACAATAATTTTCAGACGCTTCTGATGCACGGCATGCAGGCCCGCGCCAAGGAGAAGGGCACCGATATCCAGATCGAGGACGCGCATAACGACGTCGCCAAGCAGCTCGACCAGGTCAAGAACTTCATCGCCAGCGGCGTCGACGCCATCATCGTCACGCTGGTCGATACCAATGCGTCGAAGACCATCAGCGAGGAAGCCGCCAAGGCCGGCATTCCGCTGGTCTTCGTTAATCTCGAGCCGTCGGACATGAAGAACCTGCCGGAGAAACAGGTCTATGTCGGCTCGAACGAGGTCGAGTCCGGCACGCTGGAAGCTTTTGAAGTCTGCAAGATGCTGCGCGCCAAGGGCAAGTCGGCCGGCGCTAATGCCTACATCATCATGGGCAGCCTGGTGCATCAGGCAGCACTCCAGCGCACCAAGGATGTCGAGCAGATCTTTGGCACCGACATGTGCAATTTCATCAAGGTCACCGACAAGCAGTCGTCGGAATGGTCGCGCGACAATGCGCAGAACCTGATGACCAACTGGCTGACCGCGGGTGCGGCGCCGGACGCCGTCATCGCCAACAACGATGAATCCGCCATCGGCGCCATCTTGGCGCTGAAGGCCAACGGCATCGATATGAAGAACGTCGTGGTCGGCGGCATCGACGCCACGCAGGACGGTCTGCAGGCGATGAAGGCCGGCGAGCTCTCGGTGACGGTGTTCCAGAACGCCAAGGGCCAGGGCGGCGGCGGCGTCGATGCAGCGCTCGCGCTTGCCAAGGGCGAGAAGGTCGACCGCGTCGTCTACGTGCCCTTCGAGCTGGTGACGCCGGCGAACGCGGCGGAATATCTGAACAAGAACTGATCCCAGGACCGGGCCTCCGAGGCAATCCCGGAGGCCCGCCGCGATCGAATTCACAGGTGAGAAAAATGACCGGCTGGATCAGGGCCTGCGGCCTCGACGACATCGAACAGGAGGGCGCCCGCCGCTTCGACCATGGCGGCCGGACTTACGCGATCTTCCGCTCGCCCGACGACGAGGTGTTCTGCACCGATGGGCTCTGCACGCATGAGGCGGTGCACATCGCCGACGGCTTGGTCATGGACTACGAGGTCGAATGCCCAAAGCACGCCGGCGCATTCGACTACCGCACCGGAGCCGCCAAGCGCCTGCCGCCATGTATCAATTTGAAGACCTATCCGGCGAAGGTCGAGGCGGGGGACGTGATAGTGGCGGTGGGGTGAAAAGCTCCTCCTTCTCCCACAGGAGGGGAGAAGGAGAGGGCGCCGCCTAGATCCCCTCGCCATCCACCAACGGCACGTCCTCACCCTCCCAGGGGCTCGGCATCGACCCGCGCCCTGCCGATGGCAGCGGCATCCAGCATCTGAGTTCCGGCTCGGCGTATTCGACGATGCGTCCGGGCGAAGAGTCCGACGCCCGCCAGCCTTCCTCGCCGAACTGGTCGGCGCGCGACCAGTAGGCCATGTCGACCTCGGCCGGCCCCTGTTCGGACGAGCGCACCGTCACCAGGATGCGGCTGCCGTCCCGCGGCGCGCTCGCCATGTTGCGCCAGTGGTCGGTGTCGTCCATGGGAAGTCCTCCTGACTGAGCAATTCAGGGAAAACCGTGCAGCGGTTTTTCGTCCGGAACTGCGTGAAAGCAAATTGTCTTTTGGCAATAGTCGCCGTCCGCCGGGGAGGGGTCAACCCGAACATGGCGCAAGACAGAGATATCATTCAGGGCTAATATATCCCTCGACCGCAATCGGATAGACGACGATGGACGAAGGATTGCTGTCTCAAGCCACCCGTCTCGGGCCGGTCCATCTCAAGGTGACCGAGATCTCGGCCGCTTTGACCGTCTGGCGCGACACGCTCGGACTGGCGCTTGTCGGCGGGGATGCCGCCACGGCGGAGCTAGGCGCCGGCGGGCGGACGCTGATAGTGCTCCATGCCGGGGCGCAGACACCCCTGCCGCAGAAATCGCGCGATCTCTTCCATGTCGCCATCCATGTGACGACGCGCCGCGACCTCGCCCATGCCGCCGCCCGCCTCAAGGCGTCGGGCTTGCGGTACAGCGCCCAGGATCACCTGGTCTCGGAATCGCTCTACGTCTCCGACCCGTCCGGCAACGGCATCGAGATCTGCTTCGACACGCCGGAGCGCTTCCAGCGCCGGGAGGTATCGGCCGACGGCCGCGTGACGCTGATTGCCGCCGATGGCAGCGCGCATTCCGGGCTCGAGCCGCTGGACGTCCCGGGCCTGCTGCGCGATCTCGGCGATTCCGGCCACGTTGAATCCGCGATGGCCGAGGACGCCTTCATCGGCCACATCCATATGCGCGCCCGCGCGCCGGAGGAACTGATGGAATTCTATGTCGGCGTGCTCGGCTTCCGGCCGCATATCCGGTCGAGGACCTTCGGCATGTTCGATTGCGGCACCGGGCGCCGGGCGCATATGATCGCTTTCAACATCTGGGCGCGCGACGAGCTGCGCGAGCCGCCGCCGAATGCGGCCGGGCTCGACCATTTCACGGTCGAGCTTGCTTCGGCAGAAGAGCTTGCCGCTGTCGCGTTAAGGCTCGACGCCGCCAGCGTGCCTGCGAAAAAGATCGGCGACGCGATCGACACCGCCGATCCGGAGGGCAATCGCTTGCGGCTCGTGGTTCAGGAAGGTTGATTCGCGCCGCGGTGGACCCATCGGGAAGCACAGAGGGAGAAGGGGAAAAATGTCAATCAGGGTGATAGGGACCGGCTTCGGCCGAACCGGTACGGATTCGATGCGCGAGGCGCTGACGATGCTCGGCTTCGGCCCATGCCACCACATGTCGGAGGTCACGGCGCATGAGGAGCAGAAGCGGCTCTGGCGGGCGTTGGCCAAGGGCGCGGTGCCGGATTGGGACCGGCTTTTTGCCGGTTATAAATCCTGCGTCGACTGGCCGTCGGCGCACTACTGGCGCGAGCTGATCGAAACCTATCCCGAGGCGCGCGTCATCCTCACCTGGCGCTCGCCTGAAAGCTGGTGGGAGAGTTTCGCAAAGACCATCCTGCCGGCAGTCGGCGGCAGCCGGGACCAGGAGTCGCTCGGCATTGCGCTCGTCTCCAAACAGGTCTTCGGCGACCGGCCGCAGGACCGCGCGCATGCGATCGCCGTCTACGAGGCCAATGTCGCGGCGGTACTCAACACCGTGCCGGCCGAGCGTCTGCTGGTCCACAAGCTCGGCGACGGCTGGGAGCCGCTCTGCGCCCATCTCGGCGTCCCAGTGCCGGCCGAGCCCTATCCGAGCCGCAACACCACGAAGGAGTTCCGCACGGCGCTTTCGTTGAAGTGAAAAGGGAAGGGAGTAGGCAATAGGTAGTAGGCAGTAGGGTGAACGCCGCACATTTTGACCGCCATCGCCCTATCGCCCTACTTCCCTACTGCCTAGTCCCTACTTCCTTCCGAAGGAAGGAACACAATCATGACCCGCTCCGACACCACCTTCCTGACCGCCAGCGAGCTGGCGGCGGCGATCCGCGAGCGGCGCGTCAGCGCCGTCGAGGCGATGGAGGCACAGCTTGCCCGCATCGCGCTGGTCAATCCGCTCCTCAACGCCATCGTCACCCTCGACGAGGAAGCTGCCCGTGCCGGCGCGATGGCTGTCGACCAGGCGCTCGCGCGCGGCGAGGCCGTCGGTCCGCTGCACGGCGTGCCGGTCACGCTCAAGGACGGCCACGCCACCGCCGGCATGCGCACCACCGTCGGCCTGGAGGCTTGTGCCGACCACGTTCCGGCGACGGACAGCACCATCGCGGCCAGGCTGCGCAAGGCCGGCGCCATCATCATCGGCAAGACCAACGTGCCGCCCAGGCTGCGCGATCTGCAGACCGTCAATCCGATCTTCGGCCGCACCGTCAATCCGTGGGACGTCACCCGCACGCCCGGCGGCTCCAGCGGGGGCGCGGCGGCCGCGGTCGCCGCCGGGC
>NZ_LPVS01000248.1:0-10613 GCF_014843905.1 Mesorhizobium silamurunense
CTCGACCGGAGCGACCGGTGCGACCGGCGCGACCGGCTCGACCGGCTCGACCGGAGCAACCGGCTCGACAGGAGCGACCGGCTCGACTGGCTCGACCGGTGCGACAGGTGCCACGGGTGCGACTGGGTCAGCCGGTGCAACTGGCCCGACCGGAGCGACCGGCCCCGGCGGCGAGACCGGTGATCACCACCATGGCAACAACGGTGGCGGCAACGATCCTGACCACAGCGACAGCAGCAATCCTGGGAAGGGACATCCCAACGATGGCACTGATGCCGATGGCCCGCCTGACAATCACACCGCCGCGGTCACCGCCAGCTCGCTCGGGCTCAAGGACACGACGCAGTTCCTGCAATCCGGCTCGACCGACAGTGATGCCGTCAGCCATGCGTCGTTCCGGCAGCTTGTCAGCCTGGCCGCCGGTTCGGTGACGACCGACCTCTTGAATGTTCTCAACACGATCAGGGGATTTGGTCAGAACCAGAACAAGCCGTTGGGTGCAAGCACCGACCTGACCTCGGATCAGAACAAGCAGGGTGCCGGCTACGCCAACAGCGACGACACAGTGAAGAAGGCGTTGAAGGATATTCTGAAGCCGCATGACTGAGCATGAGTGAGCAGGAATGGCGACCGGACAGACGACGATAAAAACCGGTCCAAAGCTGAGAAGCGGTCGCGCGGGCTTTGCGGGAAGGCAAGGCCGGCGCGTCCGGCGTTTCCGAATGGTCAAGGGGCTCGTGCGACCGACCGGGGCGGAGTATGATCAGTGCCACCAGAAATTCCGGCGGGAATGATCCGCCCCGGGCAATGTTGAACCATCGCCTGCCTGCCCGAAGGGGAGTCCATGGTGAACATTCCTGGTAGTGCTGAAATCCAGCCTGTTGAGATACGTGCCGGAACCGCGGCCGACCCGACCGGCATGGCCAGAGGCGTCAGTGAAGTGGGGCGGAGCCCCGGTGGCCCTGCCGAGTTTGACCAGGTCGGGCCGCGCCTCAAGGCGATCCTCCGGGTCGCCCGCTACCACGGTATCGAACTTGATCCGAATGAATTCAGGGCGGCATGTGCAGGCCCGTTTCCAAGCGCCACCGACCTGTCCGAATGGGCGCAGAACGGCGGCATGTGGTCTCGGGCAGTGCGCGTTCGCTGGTCTCATCTGTTGCGCTTTCAGGAGACCGGACCGGTCGTTCTGTTGTTCAGCGATGGCGGCGCTGGTCTCCTCACCGGGGCGAGCGCCGAGCGCAACGTTGTCTTCCTCAAAAGTGCGGACGCGCCCGACGATGGTGAATCCACCGCCGTCGACGAGCTGCGGCTGTCGCAGGTGTGGACGGGCGAGGCGGTGCTGCTGCGAAACGCGCGATCCTATGTTGCCGCCGATGCGCCTTTCACGCTTCGCTGGCTCGCCGAACTGGTGCGGCTCGAAAGCCGGCCGCTTCGCGACGTCGCCATCGCTTCGTTCACGCTCAGCGTCCTTACCATCCTGCCGCCGCTCATCGTCATGACGGTGGTCAACAAGGTATTGCAGTTCAACAGTGTCTCGACGCTTTTACTCTTGTCGGCCATAGTCGCCGTCGTCTTCGCCTACGAGACGCTGCTGGGCCACGCGCGGCGACTGATCATCAATGTCGTTGGTGCCCGTCTGGACACCAAGCTGCAGTTGCACGTTTTCAGCCGGCTCCTGCGCCTGCCGCTCGACTATTTCGAGCGCCATCCGGCTGGCGAGACGATGTACCACCTCGCCCAGGTCTATCGCATCCGCGAATTCCTGACCGGCAAACTGCTCAGCACGTTCCTCGATCTGATTACACTCTGCGTGCTGCTACCCGTGATGTTCTATATCAACGTCAAGCTTGCCTGGATCGTCGTTGCCTGCGCAGCGGTGATCATGCTGATCATCCTCGCCTTCCTCAAGCCACTACGCCGGAGGTACCAGCGCGTGATCGACGCCGAGACCTGGAAGTCGGCAGCATTGGGCGAAACTGTTGTCGGCATAAAGACCGTGAAGGCGCTAGGCCTCGAGCCGCAACGCAAGGCGCTTTGGGACGAGCGGGTAGCGGAAGCGGGAAGGGCGCGTCTGTCCTTCGGGCAGTTCGCCAGCTGGCCGCAGACGCTGGTTACGCCAATTGAACGCGTGATGGTGCTCGGCACCATGCTGATTGGCGCCTATCTCGCGATGAACGACAGTTCCGGCTACATGGTCGGCGGTCTGTTCGCCTTCATGATGATCTCCCAACGCGTCGCGCAGCCGTTGGTCGGGTTGGTGCGACTGATCGAAGACTACGAGGAGGTGGGGGCGGCAATCGGCGAGGCGGCATCCGTCCTTAATCGGCCGTTGGAGACGAGTTCGAACTCCCTCGGTCTGAGACCAAGGCTCGTCGGCGAAGTTACATTCAGCGATCTGACATTCAGCTATATCGGTACCAAGACGCCAGCGCTCGACCGGGTCAGCTTCCACATTCCGGCCGGGACGATGTTCGGCATTGTCGGACGGAGCGGGTCGGGAAAATCGACCATCGCGCGTCTGCTCCAGGGGATCAACCGCGATTATAGCGGGTTCCTCAAGCTGGACGGCGTCGACCTCAAGGAAATCAACCTGCGTCACCTTCGCCAAGGGCTCGGCGTGGTCCTCCAAGACAATTTCCTGTTCCGCGGGTCGATCCGCGACAACATCATCGCCGGGCGCGCAGGCCTGACGCTTTCCGACGCCATGCGTGCCGCGCATCTGGCCGGCGCCGAAGAATTTATCGAACGGATGCCGAACGGATACGACACCTACATCGAGGAAGGTTCGCCCAACCTGTCGGGCGGTCAAAAGCAACGGCTGGCGATTGCGCGCGCCCTCATCCACGATCCGACCATCCTCATTCTCGACGAGGCGACCAGTGCTCTCGACCCGGAAAGCGAAGCGGTCGTCAGTGCCAACCTCATGCGCATCGCCAGCGGGCGCACGATGATCATCGTCTCGCATCGACTGTCCTCGCTCACCGAGTGCGATCAGATCCTGGTTATGGAGCAGGGCAAGGTCCTCGACGTCGCATCGCACACGATCCTGCTCGAACGATGCGCCGTCTATCGCCAGCTGTGGTCGCAGCAGAACCGGCACTTGGACAACCGCGGCGGCCGCCCGGCGGCCGTGCCGCCTCGATTGGTTTGATGATGTCGTGCCGCAGCGGGATGGAGATTGAAATGGTCGTTCTCGCCAAAGATGACTTGG
This sequence comes from Mesorhizobium silamurunense, assembly GCF_014843905.1. Lineage (NCBI taxonomy): Bacteria > Pseudomonadati > Pseudomonadota > Alphaproteobacteria > Hyphomicrobiales > Phyllobacteriaceae > Mesorhizobium > Mesorhizobium silamurunense. The sequence goes on from NZ_LPVS01000248.1 coordinate 3,212, forward strand.
GTTCGAGGTCCGGTAAGCCATGAGTAGCACCTCGCTCACCATCCGCCAGGCCCGCTGGTGCCGAGCGAAAACGAACGATCCGACGACGCCGGCCATACTCGAGTTTCAATGGCCGTCGACAGCGGTCTCGAATGCACCGATTCCTCGGGCGGCGCGCGGCATCGTATGGATGATTTCGAGCCTGGTGATCGTCTTGATCGCCGTGGCAGGACTGATACCGGTCGACCAGGTGGTGACCACGAGAGGGCTCGTGGTTTCACAATCGCCCAACATCATAGTGCAGCCGCTGGAGACGGCGATTGTCCGCTCGATTGAAGTGCGCGAAGGACAGCATGTGCAGGCCGGTCAATTGCTTGCACGCCTCGATTCGACCTTCGCCTCAGCAGACTTGCAGGCGCTGGCTATGCAGGTCTCTACGCTTGAGGCCGAAGTGGCACGGTTGAAGGCGGAGGCCGACGGCAAGGTCTTCAACTATGACGGCCTCGACCCCAGCTGGACCCTGCAGGCCTCAATCTTCGAGCGCCGCAAGGCGGTCTACGACGCCAAGCTGGAGAACTTCGACCGGCAAAGCGATGAACTCAGTTCGGTGATCTCGCGCGCGCAATCTGATGCCGCTGGCTACCGGCAGCGGCTGTCCGTCGCGGCCTCGATAGAAGAGATGCGCAAGCAGTTGGAAGAAAGGCAGGTCGGGAGCCGCCTCAATACTCTGCTTGCCGAGGACAATTCGGCTGAAATGTCCCGGGCGCTCGGCAACGCCGTGCAGACAGCGGAAGCCGCCAGGCGCCAGCAGGCCGCGGTAGCCGCCGACCGCGCCGGCTACATTCAAGGCTGGCGCGCGGAAGTCTCGCAAGGTCTGTCGGAGGCGAGTTCTCGCATGTCCGACGCTCGCGAGCTCTTCAACAAGGCAAAGCTCCGCAAGCAACTGGTCGAGTTGAAAAGCGAAGGAGATGCCATTGTCCAGTCTGTGGCAAAGGTGTCGGTCGGCTCGGTCCTGCAGTCGGGCGAGCGCCTGATCACGCTGGTGCCAGCCAAGGCGCCGCTCGAGATCGAAACAAATGTCGTCGGCCGCAGTAGTGGTTTCGTCCATGTCGGCGATCCCGTCGTCATCAAGTTCGACACTTTCCCCTATTCGCAATACGGCCTTGCTCACGGCACCGTGCGCACGCTCAGTCCGGATTCCTTCTCGGCTCAGGAGCAAGCACGCGATCCAAACAGTTCGCTGGCGATGCTGCCCTCGAATGCAGAACCGTTCTATCGGACGCGCATTTCCATTGATCAGGTCGCGCTGCATGACGTACCCGCCGGGTTTGCCCTCACCCCCGGCATGCCGGTGACTGCCGACGTTCAGGTCGGCCGGCGCACGGTGCTCAAATACATTCTTGGGGTGATGCTCCCGATCGGTCAGGAAGCGATGCGCGAGCCGTAGTCTGCAGCTCGACAGGAACTGGAGCAGTCAAAGGCTGGCATCGATGACAATTTTGGATCGCCTGACTGGTTTGGCTAACCCGTCGATAGCATTGCGCCGGGCGATCCAGCTCTCTGAAAGTGGCAAGCCCACGGAGGCCTTTCTGCTCTTCGCGAAGGCTGCGCGTGCGGGAATCGCCCATGCCGAGTATCGGGTCGCTCGTTGCTATCTCGAAGGTTCCGGCGTGCCGCCGAGCCGGGCAGAGGGGACGCACTGGCTGCGGCGAGCAGCGGATCACGGGAGCGGTGATGCGCAGGCGCTCCTCGCTGCACTCTATGTGACCGGGCTGGCGACCGCCGGAGCTGACAAGGGCTCCCTATCGGAACGCTTGTTCGTAGAGGATACCACGAGCGAGCCAGACTTTGCCTCAGCGCTCGACCTTGCCACGAAGGCGGCCGAGGCCGGCTGCGCGACCGGCCAGGCACTCCTCGGCTACATCCTTACCAATGGTCCCGAACCAATGCGCGACGCCGATGCTGCGTACAGATGGTACGAGCGGTCGGCCGCGGCCGGCTGCGCCGAAGGAAGCCTTGGTTTTGCCCTTTCGCTGGCAAGGCGGGGTTTGTTGGCCGACCGAACCAGGATTGCCGATGAGGTCCGGCGGGCGGCAGACGCCGGCTTGCCGACAGCAATCTATCTTCTCGCGATCCTCACCGAACATGGCCTCGGTGTCACAGGGAACCTTGCTGGCGCAGCGCGGCTATACCAGTCAGCTGCGGAAAAAGGCCTTCCTGCCGCCCAGTTTCGATTGGGTTTGGCGCTTGTCGACGGGAGCCTCGGCGATCAGGATCCGGTGGCCGGAGAGGCGTGGATGCGACGTGCGGCATTGGCGGGTAACTTCGAAGCAGCGAATCTCCTCGGCGATCGTTACGTGAAGAGTCGGCCGCCGGACTTTTCAGAGGCTGCAATTTGGTATCGTCGTGCGGCCGAGGGGGGGCACCAGGCCGCTGCGCGTGCGCTAGCCTCTCTCTACCTGACGGGAAACGGTGTTGCCAGGGACGAGCAAGAGGGAACGCGCTGGCTGCGCACTGCCGCAAGCAGCGGGAACCGGGCAGCCCAAGTCGACCTGGCCAATCTCGTTCTCCAGGGGGCCGGCGAGCCGGACGATACCACGAGCGTAGCGGGATGGTTCGAGGCCGCCGCGTTATCAGGCGACCTTGTCGCCGCCTTCAACCTCGGCATCTGTTTCGCCAAGGGCGTCGGCGTACACCGGGATGAAAGTCAGGCGGCGCAATGGCTAAGGCGCGCGGCTGAAGGCGTGGCCGAAGCCCAGTACATGTATGCACGCATTCTCAGGGACGGGCGCGGCGTGGCCGCCGACGCGCAACAGGCCCGCGCCTGGTTTGCCGAGGCGGCCGACGGTGGCATGCTCGATGCGCAAGTGGCGCTTGCTGAGATGCTGCTCAACGGGAGCGGAGGCAAACGTTCTCCGGAGGCCGCAGTGCAGCTGTTCCAACGGGCTGCTGCCGACGGTCATGCCGGCGCAATGTTTGCTCTCGGCGCACTGCAGAGCTCCGGCGAGGGACTGCCGGTCGACCACATGGCGGCGCAGAAATGGTTTGCGGCCGCGGCTGAGCGCGGGCACGGACAGGCCCAACTCATGCTCGGCCGATATCTCTTGAAAGGCCTCGCCGGAGAGCACAACACGGCAACTGGCCGTCTTTGGCTCGAGCGAGCTGCGGCGCAAGGTTTTCAGGAAGCGGCTGACGAACTTTCCGAACTCCCCGGCTGAGGCATCCATTGCCAAGATTGCAGCACCGGCAACCATTGACCGCATTGAGGTCAGATGTCGGCTCCAAGCCTTCCATCTGGCCCTGGGAGCGCATCCACACACTTCTGAAAACTGCATGTTGTTCGCAAACCCGGCGGCACTATGATGGACGCAAAGTCGGCTTTTATTCCAGTTGCGCGAATGGCATAGCCGATGCGACTCTACTGCGTCGCCGTCATAGACGTTTGTGAGACCAATTTGATGCTCCTGGCTGTCCATCATGTTGCAATCATCTGCATTGACTACGAGACGTCCAAGCAGTTCTACAAAAAAATCCGCTCTACTTAAAAAGGGAACCGACCCGGGACTCGAACCTTTCCACCCTGTAGGGACCTGGAAGGAGGCTCATCATGAATCGTTATGAAAACAGCGTTCTGGAAGCAGGCTGGCTTGTGGCGGTCCCGTTCTTACTGGCGATCGCCGTGTTACTGGCAGGACTGGTGTTGAGCCAGTACGATGTCCCAAGACGCGACCGCACACGTCTAACCTGACAACGCTTGCTGGACGTCAACGGAACCAAAGTAGCGCATCCGCGGCGATGCAGGATCAAGGTGGCCGCTATCGTCGCGCTTTCCGGCACGTTGCAGATCGGGCATCAGCTTCGCTCCAAATCAGCGCTCACCACCACCGTTGGAAATCGCAATCCGGTCCTAACTTCCTTGTGCCGCCTCTTGCAGGCAGGTCGGCGGGTTTTTTAGCGCTCCGCCTCAAACGCTCATGCTCGGGCGCCTCATGCCAAGCGACTTGCCGCAAGTCCCGCCCGTCGACGCGCTGGCCGCAGACCTTGCAGGTGTAGAAGTGGCCGGATTCATCGGCCGGCTCGCCACCGGTGCGCTCACCAGGCTGGCTGAGAGGAGGGATATCTGAAGCTTGATCATTCTCTAAGCTTCTCAGCCTCGCGTTCTAGAGTTGCCCTGTCGTTGCCGTGCCGCTTGATAAGGTCGCGGACCTGTTGAACCGTCAGCCCAACCTTGTTGGCGAAATGACGGACTTCGTAATCCTCGTTCGCTGATACCCGGTCGCGGTCGCGTTCACCGCGCTTGCTCTTGTCGTCTGCCATCATCAGATTCCTCCTGGCAGAGAAACCATGGCTGGTCAGGAATGTTCCTTGCGTCGGCTCCTTATGCGCGAAGGCGGAATTACCAAAGCCCAAGCACACGACACTTATCGAGCTGGAAGCGGCGCGCCGAGCGGCTGGCCCGCGCCAGCAGTCTGCCCTATCCGCTCACTTCCGGACCCTGCCGACAGCAATGCTCCATGGCAGCTGGTTCAAGCACGAACACGGATGACTGTCTTCCCCGCGCGTCGCTCGGTCGGGTTGAGGGCAGCGACGGCGTCATCGAGAGTCGAAACGTTGCCGATATTCGTCCGCAGTCGACCGTCCCGGACCCGCCGGACGATTTCACTCAGTTGGGCACGGTCGGATTCGACAACGAAGTCGACCGCCATGCCGTCGGCGGGCCGCGATTCGGCCGGTCCGACGACGGTCACCAGCGTTCCTCCGGTTCGGATCAGGGCAGCGGACCGCTTCTGGATATCGCCGCCGATGACATCGAACACCAGATCGACTCCACCGACGTCTTCCAGGGTATCGTTCTCGAGGTCGATGAATTCATTTGCGCCGAAATCCAGCGCCTTCTGACGGTCGGCGGCGCGTCCAGTGCCGATGACATAAGCGCCGGCCTCTCGTGCGAGTTGCGTCACCATCGAACCGACTGCGCCGGCCGCGCCGTGCGCCAGGACGCTCTGCCCCGCCTGAAGACGGCCGTGCAGGAATAGTCCCTGCCACGCCGTCAGACCCGAGATCGGCAAGCTCGCGCCCACCGTGAACTCGACGTCGCCTGGCAGCGGCGCGAGGTTGCGTGCCTCCACGGCTATATACTCCGCCAGTGTGCCGTCGCGATACCAGTCTGCGAGACCGAACACGCGCTGTCCTACTGAAAGACCCGTGGTGCCATAGCCAAGCGCGGTGACCACTCCGGCCAACTCGTGCCCAGGGATCGACGGTCTTCGGTCACTGTCGCGTCGATCGGTCCAGGTCGAGGGCCACGTCAGCTCAGTCGGGACGAACCCCGACGCATGTACCCGAACGACGACGTCATTTATCGCAGCCTGCGGCTCGGGTCGCTCCACCAGCGTCATCCCTGCCATTCCCGCAGCCTGGTCCGTTACGACGATTGCCTTCATGAGAATTGTCTCCTCGATCATTTGTCACGTGGCGATGGCCGTTAGATGTGGCCGGCTGTGGTCATGAAACAGGACCAAGATTGGCGGGAATGATGGTACCATTGCCCCATGACCCCTCTGCCCATCGATCTTGACCGCGCCGCAAGGACACCGCTGGCGACGCAGATCTACCGGGCGGTCCGGGACGCCGTCGAGACGGGGCGGCTGGACCCGGGAGCAAAGCTTCCTTCCTGGCGTGATATGGCCGCACAGCTCGGCGTCTCGCGCGGCACCGTACGCGTCGCGTACCAGCGCCTCATTGACGAGCAGTTCGCCGTCGGCGCCGGCGCGGCGGGCACCCGCGTCGCCAAGCGCCCGTCGCCTTCGTCGTCGCCCTTGTGGTCGCCAGACGTGCCGCCCCTGCCGGAGCTGTTCCAAACCTATGGAACGCCGCCCCTGCCGTTCCAGATGGGCGTGCCCTCACAAGACGCCTTTCCGTTCAAGCTGTGGTCGCGCGTCGTCGCGCGAGCGGCGCGGCGGGCAGCGGCCGCGCCGGTCAGCTATCCCGATCCACGGGGCGATCCGCAGCTGCGAAAGGAGATCGCGGCCTATGTCGGAATCGCGCGGGGTCTTCGATGCAGTCCCGCCCAAGTCTTCGTCACGGCAGGCTATTCCGGGGCGCTCGGTCTGGCGGTGCGCGCTCTGCAGGTGGAGGGGTCGCGAGCCTTGATCGAGGATCCGAGCTTCCCGATCACACGCAAAGCGCTCGACCTGGCAGGGATCACCGTGACGGCCGTTGCGGTCGACGCCGAAGGCCTGGACGTCGCTTCCGGCGTCCGGAGCGCCCCCGACGCAGCGTTGGCGATCATCACGCCAGGGCAACATGCCCCGCTCGGGATGACGATGTCCTTGACCCGCAGGCTTGCGTTGCTCGCTTGGGCCCGGCGGAGCGACGCCTGGATCATCGAGGACGATTATCTGAGCGAGCTGCAGCTGACTGGCCGGGCGGCTCCGGCGCTCGCTTCGCTCGATAACGGTGGACGGGTCCTGCATATTGGCAGCTTCAGCAAGACGATCAGCCCAGCCCTGCGCCTCGGGTTCGTCGTTGCACCCATCGAACTGACTGGCCGGTTCGGAGACGTATGCGCCTGCCTGGCGCCGGCTCCAGCCCTGGCGCTGCAAGGCGCGGTGGCCGAGTTCTTGCGCGAAGGGCACTATATTCGGCATCTGCGGCGCATGAAGCGCCTCTACGCATCTCGGCGGCAGGCCGTGCTCGACGGTCTCGCACAGGTCGGGTCGGACTCGCTGAAAGTCGAAGCCACTGCGGGGTTGGCCGTCATTGTCTCGACAACCGCCTCTCTGTCGGATGTGGAGATCGCCCGCCGCGCCCGCTCGTTCGGCTTGGCTCCGTCGCCCCTCTCTCAATGGTGTGTCCGATCACCCCCGTGGCAGGGGCTCCTGCTCGGCGTGACCAACTTGGATACGCGCCGGATCACACAGTATTGCCGGCAGCTCGCGGAAGCGGCGCAATAGTCACCACTCGCGTTCAGCGATCCTTGAAAGGCCCGACACTGCAATGAACGCTTGCGGTTGTCCCGCCGGACCAGTCGGACCGTTTAGGGTCCCGTCACGGCGATGCCCAGCCCCCGACCTGAACGTCCGCTCATTCGCACGCTGCGCCGAAAAACGGCAGTCCGCTGCCGGCCCCAAACCAGCCGCGCTCGTACCCAATGGTCAACACGGGTTCATCGACCCCTTTTGTGGGATGAAAGAGACACCGCGTGCATGGAATACTAGTCCTCCTCCTGGTCCTTAGGTTCGCCAGACCATACGAGAGAATACGAGGAAATGGGTTGGCGAACCATCCGCTACCGTATTGATTTACAATAGGAAACGTTGACCCTCCTGGCCAACAATTGTCGTTATTTATCAATAACTTAGCACCCATATCCGTAACCGGGGCAAAACCGGTGGTGTTGCGCGCGTGGATCTGCTGTTGG
>NZ_LPVS01000245.1:0-11307 GCF_014843905.1 Mesorhizobium silamurunense
CAAGATCATTGCCGCCGTCAAACGTGGGCACCAAGTGTTAGATTCCATCCAATAGGTGCGCAGCGGATCCGGGAAAACGACATGCAGACAGGAGCTTGGGCGCGTCGGCTGAATCAGTTTCGAGGCGACAGGAGGAACCGATATCAGGAACTCAAATCCGGAAAATACCGGCTCTGTTCGCGCAAGAAGGATGAAAAGACCGGCCGCCGCCGCAACCTCGCGCAACGCCCGTGGAGCAGAGTGCGAATCTCGACCGGGCAGCATCCGATATTCGAGCACCCGCCGTGGATTTGGCTTCCGCACCGCTCACCGCGCCGCCGTAAGCCCGATGCGCCCGCCCTGAGCAACGACGCTCAAACCCGCACCGCACCTAACCCCGCGACGCTTGCGGCATCGGCGGCACTGGTGCGAAAAGCCCGGCTGGTTAGCTGTACGGCCGGACAAGATCATGAAAACTAGTGCTTTGTCGCGTGGATAATTATGGATCCTGCCGAACCCGTGGCGCAGTGCTAATATTTGCTGCATTTTTTGAGATCCGCCCCTTCGCAAGGCGAACAGTCTTCGGTACCGGCCTTGTCTCGTAAGCTGCTTGGCGAACGAGGGGGCCTGGGCATTTCTAGAGAACGAGCAAGACAGCAAATGCGGACCATGATGCAATTCGACCGACCAGTCGAGCAGATCTTAGGAATCGGTGCACTGGTGCTGCTGGGAATCGGCTGCTTGGCCGTACTTTGGCCTTTCCTGTCGGCACTGCTTTGGGCGGCTGTGCTCTGCTTCTCCACATGGCCAGCGTATACCTGGTTCGAACGAACGCTGGGTGGCCGGAGGACACTTGCTGCCTTGCTCATGACCTTGCTGGTCGCACTTGTTCTGGTGGCGCCGTTTGCATCTCAGTGGCAACGCTGGCTGATAGCGTGTCGAGCATCGTTGCCGCGGCAAATCGTGTCCTTGAGCAAGGTCCTCCTGCGCCGCCAACCTGGGTGGCGGGACTCCCGCTCGTTGGCGAGCGCTTGGCCATTTACTGGCAAGGTCTGGCATACAACGCTCCGGCTTTTCTCATCGAACTGACGAAACTGATCCGCCCAGCTACAGACATCGCTGTGGCGAGCGGCGCAGTTCTTGGAGTGGGCCTCCTAGAGCTTGCGCTTAGCGTGTTCATAGCTTTCTTCTTTTATCGGAGCGGCCCACAGATGGCGGCATATGTGCGCATTAGTTCTGAGCGCATAGCAGGCACTCGCGCCCGACATCTGCTTTCTGTGATAGGTCTAACGGTAACGGGTGTCGTTTACGGTTTGATCGGCACTGCCCTTGCGCAAGGGCTGCTGGCTGGCATAGGATTCTGGATAGCGGGTGTGCCTCAAGCACTTCTGCTCGGCTTCCTCACTTTCATCCTATCTTTCGTGCCCTTGGCCCCTCCTCTCGTGTGGGGCTCGGTCACGTTCTGGCTGTTCTTTCAGGGCGAGGTCGGCTGGGGCTTTTTCGTTGGCGCCTGGGGTTTGCTGCTCATCAGCAGCATCGACAACGTGTTGAAGCCATATCTCCTCGCGCAGGCGAACAGCCTGCCAGTGCTGCTCAGTTTTTTTGGGCTCGTCGGCGGAATTCTTGCCTTCGGCTTTATAGGAATATTCCTAGGACCGGTGCTGTTAGCGGTTGGATACAGCCTCTTCCTGGAATGGCACGCGGGCGAAAATGAGAAGCTTGTTAGCCCGCCCGATTCTATGCCATCGGTTCCACGAGAAAAATGATCGTGCAAAGGAGGTGCACGAGCCAATCGACCGGCTGGGCGACGGTCGCGAGGGCCATCGAGGAGCCGCACGCAGCCCAACGCCGGCTTTAGCCGAGGCGCCATTGGCAGGCGAACCAGCGCGAAAGCCCGGCCGGCTAGTTATACGGCCGGGCAAGATCATAAAAGCTAGTGCTTTGTGGCGTGGATAATTATGGATCCGGCCGAAACTTTCGGCGCAGCCGTGCTAATGTTCGCTGCGTTTTTTGAGATCCAATCCTTCGCAAGGCGGACACTCTCTTCGGTGCCGGCCTTGTCTTGGCATACGGTCATCGATAGGCCACCTTCGCTGTATCCCCACGGTGACGGCCGCCTTGCTGAGGTAGGCTGAAGGCTGCAAGTCCTCGTGGTAGCACTAGGAACAGTCCTATGACGACGCAGCATGTGGAGGTGATCACGTCCGTCGAGCGCCGCCGACGGTGGTCTCGTGAAGAGAAGGAACGGCTGGTTGCGGCGTGTCTGGAGCCGAACGCCAGCGTATCGGAGATCGCCCGCTCGGCGGGCATCCATGCCGGTCAGTTGTTCCGTTGGCGCAAAGAGCTCTGCCAGATCCTCGCGCCGTCGGTGCCGCAGTTCATGCCGGTGAAGGTTGTCACGGCACGGCCGGGGCCTGAGGCCGCGGAAACCAAATCGCCGCCGCTACCTCGCAAGAAGACGAGCACGGTGACGATTGAGCTTGGCCGCGGCCGGCGCATTCGTGTGGAGAGCGACATCGACACGGAGGCCTTGGGCCGGATCCTGGATGTGCTGGAGCGGCGATGATCCCGGTCCCGAGCGGTGTGAAGGTGTGGCTCGCCACTGGCTTTACGGATATGCGCAAGGGCTTCCCCGGCCTCGCATTGATGGTGCAGGAGACGTTGAAGCGCGATCCGCACAGCGGTCATTTGTTCTGTTTCCGCGGGCGGCAGGGTGGCTTGATCAAGGTGATCTGGCACGACGGCCAGGGGGCCTGCCTGTTTATGAAGAAGCTCGAACGTGGCCGGTTCATCTGGCCATCGGCGGCCGACGGCACGGTGGTGATCACGCCGGGGCAACTCGGCTATCTGCTCGAAGGCATCGACTGGCGGATGCCGCAAAAAACCTGGCGTCCGAGCTCGGCGGGATGAGCAAAACCGCTGGCATGGCGGGAGCGAATATGATTCCCTCGCGCCATGACCGATGCGGCCGATCAGCTTCCCGGTGACCTTGCCAGTGCGCACGCGATGATCCTCGCCGAGCGTGCGGCCCGCCGTGAAGCAGAAGCCGTTGCGGCTCGCGCCCAGGCCGTGAACTCGCATTCGGATGCGCTGATCGCGCGGCTCAGGCTGGAGATCGAGAAGCTGAAGCGCGAGATCCATGGCAGCCGCTCGGAGCGCAAGGCGCGGCTTCTCGAACAGATGGAGTTGCAGCTTGAGGAGCTCGAGGCCGATGCCAGCCAGGACGAACTGGCTGCGGAGATGGCGGCGCGCTCCTCGACGGTCAGGGCGTTCGAGCGCAAGCGCCCGTCGCGCAAGCCCTTTCCCGACCATCTGCCGCGTGAGCGCGTGGTCATCGCCGCACCGTCAAACTGCCCGTGCTGTGGTTCGGCCAAGCTGGCAAAGCTTGGCGAGGATATCACCGAGACGCTGGAGGTCATCCCGCGCCAGTGGAAGGTGATCCAGACCGTGCGCGAGAAGTTCTCTTGCCGCCAATGCGAGAAGATCGCGCAGCCGCCGGCGCCCTTCCATGTGACGCCGCGCGGCTTTGCCGGACCGAACCTTTTGGCGATGATCCTGTTCGAGAAGTTCGCCCAGCACCAGCCGCTGAACCGGCAGAGCGAACGCTATGCCCGCGAGGGCATCGACCTCAGCCTCTCGACACTGGCTGACCAGGTCGGAGCCTGCGCCGCAGCGCTGAAGCCGGTGCATGCGCTGATCGAGGCGCATGTGCTCGCCGCCGAGCGGCTTCATGGCGACGACACCACCGTGCCGATCCTGGCCCGCGGCAAGACCGATACGGGCCGCATCTGGACCTATGTCAGGGATGACCGGCCGTTCGGCGGGCAGTCGCCACCGGCGGCACTCTATTATGCCTCGCGCGATCGGCGGCAGGAACATCCCGAGCGTCATCTCAAATCCTTCACCGGCATTCTGCAGGCCGACGCCTATGGCGGCTATAACCCGCTCTTCAAGGTGGAGCGTGACCCTGGTCCGCTGACCCAGGCGCTGTGCTGGGCGCATGCACGCCGCAAGTTCTTCGTGCTCGCCGACATCGCCACCAACGCCAAGCGCGGCAAGAACGCCGCGCCGATCTCACCGATTGCGTTCGAGGCGGTCAAACGTATCGACGCGCTGTTTGATATCGAGCGCGACATCAACGGTCTCGCCGCCGACGAGCGCCTGGAACGACGCCAGCAGGAAAGCCGTCTTCTCGTCACCGAACTTGGGGCCTGGCTGCGAACCGAGCGGGCCAGACTGTCACGCAGTTCTCCGGTTGCCGAGCCTATCGACTACATGCTGAAGCGCTGGGACGGCTTCACGTCCTTCCTCAGCGACGGCCGGGTCTGCCTCACCAACAACGCCGCCGAACGGGCGCTGCGTGGTTTTGCCCTCGGCAGGAAAGCTTGGCTGTTTGCTGGCTCTGATCGTGGTGCCGATCGGGCCGCCTTCATGGTGACGCTGATCACCACCGCCAAGCTCAACGACATCGATCCGCAGGCCTGGCTGGCCGACGTTCTCTCCCGCATCGCCGACACGCCGCAGAACCGGCTCAGTGAGCTGCTGCCGTGGACCTGGCGGCCCGCTCGGGCGCTCATGGCGTCGGCCGCGTAAACAGCGCGCGAAACAGTTGCTCCGAGCGCTGAAGACCCTCATCCGTCAGAACCAAGGATTTTGCCTTGTTGACCGGGTCGGCGATCAGTCCCTTCCGGTGAAGTCGATCCGTCACGTCCCAGTCAAAGCCTTTCCAAGCGCACCGTTCATTGTGCAGGGTCAGCCAAAGCAGCGCCAGGACCGCATCATCAATCTTGTCGGTGTCGATCTCCATCGCTGCAGCTTAACACAGACCGCACCCGCCGCGGCCCAGACCGGAGGGACACCCTTCGCTGTCACTGCTGCGTGCGAGTGTGTAGCTTTCGAAGCCTTTCACTGAACGCATAAGCTTTTCAACGTCGGCCTTATTCTTTTCCAGAAATGAAAACAGCTCTTTGGAGCCCTTACCTGAGTAAGTTCTTACAACGACATCCATAATGGATTCCGATCGGGAATGCGTTCATCGTCTGAACGCGTCTGTGGAAAGCATCAATCGGAACCAACGGCTCCGGTCCTGCTGACCAACCCTACTAATGTGGTGCACCCATCGACCGAATGCGATGAAATAATGACTTGGGCCCCCAGAGATCTGACAAAACCCCCTCGATTGGGCGGGACCCGCATGCTGATCGTGGCTATTGCTTAGGCATCCGCGTGGAGCGGCGGAAGACTTCAATGGACAGTGAAAGTTTTGCGGTCGATACCGGCATGATCGACGCTTTCCAGGCCGTTCGGTTGTCGGCAGTGTTCTCTTACCTCTAGCCTTCAAGTAAATGGCCCAAGGCCTTCAGCGGACGCAGGCGATCGCAAATGATCTTCACGATGGCCAGCACCGGGACAGCCAGGATCGCTCCGGGCACGCCCCACATCCAGAACCAGAATACCAGCGACAGAATGACCAGCACCGGGTTCAACGTGAAGCGCCTGGCGAGCAACATCGGCGTGAGCGTCTCTCCCTCGACAAGATGGATGCCGAAGTAGAGGGCTGCCGGCAACAGTGCCCAGAGCAGGCTGTCGAAGGTGAGCATTCCCGCAAGGACGAAGATGCTCATCCCGAACAGCGGCCCCAGAATGGGGATGTAGTTGAGCAGGAAAGCCGTCGCGCCCCACAAGAGGGGGTCTCCGAGCCCACAAAGATACATGGCGACCGCGGTGGCGATGCCCACCGCGGCATTCATGCCGGTAATCGTCACCAGATAGGCGGATACATCCCCCTCGATCTGCTGAGAGATATCGACTGCTTGCCGCTTCTCGCTCAGCCGCGGGAGGATCTCGACAAATCGCCGAAGGAAAGTATCGCCTGACACCATCAGGAAGTAGAGCACCAGTACGGTCGTGAACAAGCCGTCGAGGACGGCGCGCGTACCCGAGAACAAAGCGCCAGTCAGGCCGAGATCACTGCGGATCGAGACGGTCGAGCCTTTCTCTCCAGGATTGTTGGCGATCGCTTCTGCCTGTTGGATGAATTTCTGAAGCGCCTGGATCGGACCTTTCAGAACCACCAGATGAGCTTCAAGACGCGGTATCCCTTCCGGCAGTCTCTCCGCCCATGTCGCGGCAGGCCCCGACAAAGCGGCAACAAGGCCGACCAACACTGCGACAACGAGCAGGATCGGCAAGAGCGCGCCCAGGGCTCTCGGTACGTGCATACGCTCCAGTAACCGAACGACGGGTTGCAGGAGGAGCTTCAACACGAAAGCGAGAACGACAGGAAGGATAATTGAGCTTGCCACATAGGCCATCACCACGACGCTCACGGTGAACAGGCCGCCAAGAAAAAACGTCTGCGGATTGGACGGCAGCGGCATCTCCGTTTCGTCGACCGTCTGTCTCGATTCCGGCGGCGAAGGCGGGCGCTGCGGTGGTCGCACGATTGGACCCATGGTTGTGGTTCACCCTTGTCCCACTGCCTCACTCGGCAGCGCGCATATGCTGTCTCTTAGACGAGCTGTGCTCCCGTTCCCAATCAATCATATAATCACGGGTCATGGGCACGGTATCGGACCGTTTCGCAAGCTGCACCTGGAAAACTATCATGGTCCGGTATCGAAATCCGATCTCGCACAAGACGAGATAGAACTCCCACATGCGACAGAACCGCTCGTCGTAGAGCGCCGCGACGCGCTGCCAATTGTCCATGAAGCGCTTGCGCCAGTGGCGGAGCGTTTCTGCGTAGTGGAGCCTGAGGATTTCGACATCGGTGACAATCAGCCGCGAGCGCTCGGTGGCAGCGAAGACTTCCGAGAGAGATGCAAGGTCCGCACCCGGAAAGATGTATTTGCGGATGAAGGGATTGATCGGTGCCGGGGCATCCGAAAATCCGATGGCATGCAGCAGCGCAACGCCATCTTCCCGAAGCAGGCCGTGGAGCTTGGCAAAGAACTCGTCATAGTTCTTCTTGCCCACGTGCTCGAACATACCAACCGAGACGATCCGATCATACGGGCCGGTCGCCTCACGATAGTCGCGCAGCTGAAAGCGGGCGCGGTCGGCAAGGCCGGCCGCGGCTGCTCGCGCCTCGGAGACTTTGTGCTGCTCGACGCTCAGTGTAACGCCAGTAACGTCCGCGCCCGCCTCTTCGGCCAGATACAGGCCAAGCCCTCCCCACCCAGAACCTATGTCCAGTATCTTGAGGTTTGACCGGTCGAGCAGCAGCTTGGCCGCGATGTGGCGCTTCTTGTTTAGCTGCGCGGTCTCAAGATCCTCATTCCCGTTTGTGAAATAGGCGCAGGAGTATTGACGGTCCTTGTCGAGGAAGAGATCGTAGAGATGGGCGGACAGATCATAGTGATGGGCAACGTTTCGCCGCGCTCGGTCTATCGGATTGTACTGCTTGAGCCGTCGCGTCACCCCGGACAACAGCGAACACCACGACATGCGCTCAAAGTTGCGGAAGTTGATCGCCGCGATCTCTAGAAGATCATATAGGCTCCCTTCCTCGATTGTCAGCAGACCGTTCATGTAGGCTTCGCCGACCGAGAGCTCGGGGTTCAGCGCAAGTGTATAGTCGAGATGGCAGGCACCAAGCCTGACAGCACAACGCGGCGAGGAACCGTCGCCATAGTCGTGGATCCGCCGATTGCCGTCGATCAGACGTAGGCTGCCTGTCCGGATGACTGATCTGAGGATGGCGGGGAACAGCATGTAGCAAACCTTTGGACTGATCGCATATCCAGCGCGATGGTACGCGGCGGAAGGTCAATGTCCTAAGGACCTTCAGGGCCCTGCCTTCGTCGTCCAGCAAACAAGGTCATCGGTCACAATCCTGGCCCATGCGATGCATTCGCTCCGATAAAGTTGTGAGCTACAAGCGCCGCCTCCAGGTTTTTCTCGGCGCTAACGCCATTCTGGAATTCTCGGACGAGAAATCGCGCCGTGTCGGCCTCCATTCCGCCCAGGAGGTGGCGCTTTGCCGAAAGCCGAATTTGGCCAGCGTCCGAGCATTTCTATGGTTCTAGCGAGAAATCGCTGACGCCTGGAGTCGGATGACATTGCGTCCTCCCTGTATCCGGACCGGAGCGAAACGTCGCTGCCCACTGACAGCGCCGCTTTAGAAGCTGCCAACGCCACGATCTTATGCCGTGAGAGTGGGTGACGCAAACACATGCCGAGGGAAGGCGGCCCATCGCGCGCTCGCATCTATAAAGCATCGGATAAGACACGCGTTCAGAAGGCGTGAATGGAACGAAAATAGGCCGCCAACCGTTCATTGATGTTGGAGCGGTGTCGCGCGGGACGCAAGAATGAACGGCCTCCGCAGTAGATGTCGCTCCCAGGAGACTCACATGAGTATCACCACGATTCTCGTCATCGTCCTTATTGTTATATTGCTAGGCGGCGGTGGTTTTTACGGCCGCGGACGCTGGTACTAACGCAAACGCGTGCCGCTGGCATGGATTTGTACAACTCCAGCAATACTTTCTAGACGAACCGAGACTGGCCTCGATCGCACCAGTTCGGTGACGTTTTAGGATTTGTCTAGTTTGACGCCGTCAAGGGAGAAATGAATAGCCGACACGCCTATCTCCGAAGGCGTCAGACGGCAATCAGGAAGTAATAAAGAAACAGATCGCAGAGCTTCGCCGCGAAATCACCCAGGATAAATCGAAACCTTTCCGGGAAAGCCGAAGCGGCTATCGAAGCAGCACACGGTTGGTACGATCAGGCCAGGGACCAGGCCTCGCGCGCAGCTTAGCAAGTGCGAGGCCAAGTGAACCTTTTCGGCTACTGTTCAGAGTAACGGCACAATCGCTGCAGCGAGGGTGCTCGGCGGCATACTTGATCTTTTCGTCGACATCGTAATCGGCAGGAGTTCCTAGCCCGGTAACCGCTGATTGGGGCATCGTCACCGGTCGGACGCTCGTCACCAGCGTTTGCAATGCGGGCGGCGCGTTTTGTGAGCGGTGGGCGATCCCCAAAATCTGGTCTTCGATTTCGGACGGAAAGTCGTTTGCCCACCGACGTTCTCCTCTGCCATGTAACAAAAGCGTTTGTTAGTCGCTGCCTTCGTGGAGTACTCGACGCGGTTCATTTGTGGTAAATGTGTCGCGCGGCTATCTGCTGCGCAGTGAAGCCACCGGCAGAAGGTTGTTGGAGGGCAAGCCATGTCGATGTCGTTGGATGCCGCCGCAGAGGTCTTTCGTGAGGCAATGCGGCAGACGGTCAAGCGGTACTCGCTGTGGTATCTGGTAGAGGGCGTGCTGCTGGTGGTGACCGGAATTCTGGCGATGATCTTTCCTGTGGTCTCGTCGGTGGCTGTGGTCGTCCTGCTGGGATGGCTCCTGGTCTTCAGCGGGGCCTTGCAAGGCATAAGTTTGGTCGGTGCGGGCCATGTGCCTCATTTCTGGCTGCAACTCATATCTGTCATCCTGGCGGTGCTGATTGGCCTCCTCTTTCTGCGCGACCCTGGAGATGGGCTGCTGACCATCTCTCTGCTGCTGATTGTGTTCTTCATGATCGAGGGCATCTCGAAGGTAGTTTTCGCGCTCACGATACGTCCCGTCCCTAATTGGGGCTGGGTCTTGGGAAGTGGGCTGGTCGGGATTCTTCTTTCTTTGATACTGTGGGCCAGGCTCCCCGTGACGGCCGTGTGGCTGATCGGACTGCTGATGGGGATAGAGCTGATCAGCGTGGGTGCGGCGATTGCGTATCTTGCTTGGCAGGTGCGTAAGAGTTGAACATAGGCCCCACGGACGTAGCCGAGCGAGAAGCCGCAGCCTTCTAACCCGATCCATAGGCCTAGACAAAGTTACTCGTCGTCTTCCCGGCGTGAGCGTCAAATCGCGGTTTCGTAATTTGGCAAATCCTGGCCATTCACTGCTAGACTGCCGGGACCCTATTGAGTTGGGTTCGGGGGCAAGGGCGGCCAAGGACCCGTTCCCCCGCTTCGACGCTGGTCGAAACGCCAGTACTGGCGGACCAAGTTGACCCAACGGCAGCCTGAGGCGTCTGGCTCCTATTGATCGCAGACAATGGCGGTGTTGCGGGAGTCGGGCCTGGGCAACCAAGGCTTGGCGAGTAAAAGGGTCATTACAAGGGATTTCCGTCATACAGACGGCAGGACGGCCCCGGCGGGATGCGATCCAGCTGATCAAGGGCCAGTAGCAGCGAGGCGACGCGGTTTATCGAAGAAAGGCAATCTGCCAAGCCCGTGTAATTATCGACCAGCCAGTTGAGAGCCGCCTGTACGATAACGAAAGCCGCCGTCACCTGGGCAACTTCTCCAAGCGACATCGTTCCGACCAGGTATTTCGGCGCACACAGAACCCAGGCGATTACAGGGGCCAGCAGCGCATTTCCTTGCGAAACAAGCGTCGTGCGCATTAATTGCACACACAAATCCCGCCAGCGCGCCGTCACGTCATCCAGCGCCTGGCTGAGTGACCGATGTTGGTCGACCTCCCTTTGTGACCCGGAAGCAGCCACATTGCGTTCCCTCAGATGCGATCCGACCGACCGAAGCTGGGCTTCCGCTGCATTCTTGCCGGCAATAACTCTCATCAAGGGGCGGCCAACGATCGTCATGGCAAAAGTCAGAAGTGCCGAGTACGTCGCAACCGCAATAACCAGGTACTTGGGCACCGTCAGTTCACGGCCAAATATGCCAATGATGAGATCCCCACCGACGTTCCAAAGGATGCCGATAAATATTCCCGCGCTAAGCACGGCCTTAAGCAATCCAATTGCCATGCTTATGGGTGCCTCCGTTGCAATTCGTGCATCTTCAGCAATTCGGTATTCCGGGTTCTGGTCCTCGCCGACTCCAAATTGAAGTTTGCGGAAAAGGTCATTCTTCAGCCAACCGTCGATCAAATGCTGGGTCAACCATGCGCGCCATCTTCGCTGCGTCGTCATCAGCGACCAGACGCCAAGAACCGCCACGAGGATGCTGGAGCCGGCAAGTGGCAGGAAGAGCAATGCCTGAGTTCTTAGGACGGCGCTATCCCGTCGGCCAAACGCATCAAAAAAGTCTCGGCCCCAATAGCTCAGGCGATATTGAATTGCCAATTGCAGGAGCACGCTGACCATCAACAGCACAGTGGGAAACCATGCCTTCGAGGACTTAGGGCCTTTCCAAAATCCCGACGCGCTGCGCCAGAAGCGGACGATTAGAAGGCGTTGACGATCCGCCGAAAGATTCGCCATCGCGACAGTTTCTTGACGAGATGCATTCACATTTCGTGCAGCAGGCGAGGTACGATTTTCCGTAACCGCCCGGTTGTTACCGCGGAGATTTCGCTTTGATGCGAGCGATGA
>NZ_LPVS01000246.1:0-11543 GCF_014843905.1 Mesorhizobium silamurunense
GCCGATGGCGGCCGGCGGAGTGGTCGTCGCAGGCGCGGCCGGCGGCGGCGTGGTCAGCGCCGCCACGGATTCACCCTCGCCGATGGTGCTCTGTCCGCCGGCCGGGCCGGGATCGACCTCCTTGCCTTCAGGCGTCAGACGCTGGGTGAACTTTGTTTCGGCCGGTTCGTTGGCGCCGGCCGCATTGGCGCCGCCGGCGGGCGGCGCGGCTGCCGTCTCCGTGGCCGGCTTTGCCGGAGCGGGCTTGACCAATGGCTCGGTCGAGACCGTCTTGCTGCCGCCGCCGTTCGAGCCGAGCATCGAGCGGAACGCATCCTTGTTCAGCCAGACGCCATAGCCGCCACCTGCCAGCACCAGGAATGCGACGACAGTGGCGATCAACCCACCATAGCTGCGCTTGCGCGCCGGCGGTCGCAGCCGCTGGAAAGTGTCGGCCGGCTGCTCGTCATTGGCGAAGGCATCGCTGCCGTCGTCCGGTTCGGCGGCGTTCATGCCGGGCAGGCTGACATCGTCCTCGCGCGGCGAGGGCATCGGCGGCGATGCCGAAGGCGCTTTGTGCCAGCCGCCGGGCTCCGACTTCGTTGCCCCTTGCCAGCTTGGCTCCGTCTTTGATGCGCTTTGCCAGCTCGGTTCCGCCTTCACCGGTGCCGGCGCCGGCTTGAAGGGCTCGGGCCTGGCAGGCTCGGGGTTCGCCACCGGCGGCTGCCGGACGTGGCTCGGCTGGTTCTTGTTGCGGTCGATCGACGAGAAAATATGTTCCAGCTCCGCCAGCGGATCTTCCGCTGGAGCCGGCTTGGGCGCCGGAGCGGGCGTGACGTACTCTCGCTCGACGCTGGAAATGGCATCTTCCAGCGAGCGCTTCTGCTTGCTGACGACATCGGCGGATAAAGGCGGAGAATAGTCCGCGAGCTTCTTCGCCAGTGCCGCACGGGCATTCTCGTAGATGCGCTTGCGCAGCTCGGACGAGGGCTCGCCGTGCTTCTCGAGCTGCTTTTTCAGAACACCAACGAAATCTGCCATGCGTCAGTCGACCTGCGATTCTTTCCCCGTGACCGGCCGCAAATCAGCCGTAGTGCCGGGAAGGGCTGTGAAACTAGTCTTGAAACGGATCGGTCACAAGTATCGTGTCGTCCCTCTCCGGGCTGGTGGAAAGCAGCGCAACCGGGGCTCCTATCAGCTCCTCGATGTAGCGGACATATTTGACGGCTTGCGCCGGCAGATCGTTCCAGCTCCTGGCACCGGCCGTCGTCCCCTTCCAGCCTTCGAGCGTCTCATAGATCGGCTCGACGCGCGCCTGGGCGCCCTGGCTGGCCGGCAGATAGTCGATCAGCTCGCCATCGAGGCGGTAGCCGGTGCAGACCTTGATCTCGTCCAGCCCGTCGAGCACGTCGAGCTTGGTGAGCGCGATGCCCTTGATGCCGTTGACGGCCACCGCCTGGCGCACCAGCACCGCGTCGAACCAGCCGCAGCGGCGCTTGCGGCCGGTGACGACGCCGAATTCGTGGCCGCGCGTGCCGAGGAACTCGCCGATCTCGTTCTTCTGCTCGGTCGGGAACGGGCCTTCGCCGACGCGCGTCGTATAGGCCTTGGTGATGCCGAGCACATAGCCGATGGCGCCAGGGCCGGTGCCGGAGCCGGCGGCCGCCTGCCCCGCCACGGTGTTGGACGAGGTGACGAAGGGATAGGTGCCGTGGTCGATGTCGAGCAGCGTGCCTTGCGCGCCCTCGAACAGGATGCGCTCGCCCGCGCGCCTTTTGTCGTCGAGCACCTTCCAGACCCGATCCATGTAGGGCAGGATCTCGCCGGCCACCGAGGTCAGCTCCTGCATGATCGCCTCATGCGTCGCCTCGGCATGGCCGAGCCCGCGGCGCAGCGCATTGTGGTGCGTCAGCAGCCTGTCGACCTTCAGGGGAAGCGTTTCCAAATCCGCCAAATCCATCACCCGGACGGCGCGCCGGCCCACCTTGTCCTCGTAGGCGGGGCCGATGCCGCGGCGGGTCGTGCCAATCTTGGTTCCGGAATTCGAGGCGGCGTCTTCGCGGAATCCGTCCAGCTCCCGGTGCAGCGACAGGATAAGCGCGGTGTTTTCGGCGATTTTCAGGCGCTCGGGCGTCACCTCCACGCCCTGCTCCTTGAGCTTCGCGACTTCCGCGACGAAGGCATGCGGATCGAAGACCACGCCGTTGCCGATGATCGACAGCTTGCCCTGCCGGACCACGCCGGACGGCAGGAGCGAAAGCTTGTAGACCTTGCCGTCGACGACCAGCGTATGACCTGCATTGTGGCCGCCCTGGAAGCGCACGACCACGTCGGCACGTTCCGACAGCCAGTCGACGATCTTGCCCTTGCCTTCGTCGCCCCACTGCGAGCCGACGACCACCACATTGGTCATGTTCTTTTCCCTTGAGATGCCGCCTTAGCGGCTTGAAACGACAGGCCTCTATAACCTCATGTGCAGGCCGATGCGACCCTTTCTTTGCCGCCGAAACCAGCCAAGACACAACAAACCAGGCACAACAAATTCCGGCTTTCGCATCATTTACTTGGCCTCACTATCGCCATAGGCCGGCTTCGATCTTCGAACGCGCCGCCCGTGCCGGATTAAGCGATGCATCGAGCCGCCTATCTGTTCCTTCTCTCCACCATGCTGCTATGGGGCGGCAATTCCGTGGCCGGCAAGCTTGCCGTCGGCCATGTGTCGCCGATGACATTGGTTTTCCTGCGCTGGGTGTTGGCGGTGCTGATCATGCTGCCCGTCGGCTGGCGGGCTTTTCGCGAGGATTGGCCGGAGCTGCGCCGGCACTGGCTGCTGATTGCCGGCCTCGGCGCCTGTGGCTTCACGATCTTCAACGTCATCTTCTACACGGCGCTGAACTACACCACCGCCATCAACGTCTCGATCGAGCAGGCGGCCATACCGATCGTCATCATTCTCGCCAATTTCGTGCTGTTCCGGCTGCACGTGCAGCGCCTGCAGATAGTCGGCGTCGCGCTGACCATCGTCGGCGTCGCCCTCACCGCGAGCCATGGCGACCTCAGCCAGTTGCTGAAGCTCGATCTCAATTTCGGCGACGCCATCATGCTGGTCGCGGTTCTCTGCTACAGCCTCTATTCGGTGGGGCTGCGCCTGAAGCCGGCCATCCGCTGGCAAAGCCTCATGCTGGCTTTGTCGCTCGCCGCGCTTTTGACCTCGCTGCCCTTCTTTGTCTGGGAAGTGGCGGCGGGTCGCGTCATCGTCCCGGACGCGCGGGGATGGGCGGTCGCGTTCTACACTGCGCTCGGCGCGTCGGTCGTCTCGCAGATCTTCTATATTAGGGGCAATGAGCTGATCGGCGCCAATCGCGCCGGGCTGTTCATCAACCTCGTGCCGATCTTCGGCACGCTGCTTTCGGTGCTGATCGTCGGCGAGCAGTTCCAATTCTATCAGGGTCTTGCGCTTGCGCTTGTTCTCGGAGGCATCGCGCTCGCCGAATACAGTGGCAGAAGGGCTAGCGCACAGGCGGCGCCACCGCCTTCGCTGAATATGTCAGGCTCTGGTCAGAAATTGCGACCTCGTTAAGGATATCGATGCGCGGATATACATCGGCTTCGCCCCAAGCCGCACAAGCCGCAATGCAAGATCGCGCCCGGCTTCCCAGCAAGTAAGCCGGCGCGGAAAAGATCATCCTGACGCGCCTGGCCTGATAAAAGCCCGTGCGCGAGCGCGCACGGGGCCTTTATCATTTAGGCAGACTTTGTTCAGGCGGCGCCGACATCGAAGTGCAGCGGCTTGGCCGAGTCGATCGACTGGTGCGCCCGCAGCTGATCGAGCACCTTTTCCGGGAACGGCGCATCGAGATAGAGCAGCGCGATCGCATCGCCGCCCGGCCGGTTGCGGCCGAGCTGGAAGTTGGCGATGTTGACGCCGTTCTCGCCGCAGACGGTGCCGAGCAGGCCGATGATGCCGGGCGCATCGGCATTGGTCGTATAGAGCATGTGCTGGCCGACCTCGGCGTCGAGGTTGATGCCCTTGATCTGGATGAAGCGCGGCTTGTGGTCGGAGAAGCAGGTGCCGGCGATCGAGCGCGTCATGTGCTCGGTCTTGACGGTAAGCTTGATATAGCCGTCGAAGACGCCCGACTTGTCGCGCTTGACCTCGGCGACGATGATGCCGCGCTCCTTCACCATGATCGGCGCCGACACCATGTTGACGTCGGAGACCTGCGGCCGGATCAGGCCGGCAAGGGTAGCGCTCACCAGCGCGCGCGTGTTCATCGTCGCGGTCGAGCCGTCGAACAGGATCTCGACCTCCTTGATCGGATCCTCGGTGACCTGGCCGACAAAGGCGCCGAGCACCTCGGCGAGCTTGACGAAGGGTTTTAGCCGCGGCGCTTCCTCGGCGGTGATCGAAGGCATGTTGATGGCGTTCGAGACCGCGCCCTTGATCAGATAGTCCGACATCTGCTCGGCGACCTGCAGGGCGACATTCTCCTGCGCCTCCGCTGTCGAGGCGCCGAGATGCGGGGTTGCCACGACATTCTCCATGCCGAACAGCGCGTTGTTCTCCGCCGGCTCGACCTCGAAGACGTCGACGCCGGCGCCGGCAACCTTGCCGCTGTTCAGCGCCGCGACCAGGTCCGCTTCGACGACCAGCCCGCCGCGCGCGCAATTGATGATGCGCACGCCGTCTTTCATCTTGGCGATTGCCGCCGCGTCGATGATGTTGCGCGTCTTGTCGGTCAGCGGCGTGTGCAAGGTGATGAAATCGGCGCGGGTGAAGAGCTCGTCGAGCTCGACCTTCTCGACGCCGAGCTCTTCGGCGCGGCTGTCCGACAAGAACGGATCGAAGGCAATCACATGCATCTTCAGGCCGACGCCGCGCGTCGCGACGATCGAGCCGATATTGCCGCAGCCGATGATACCCAGCGTCTTGCCGGTGATCTCGATGCCCATGAAGCGGTTCTTTTCCCATTTTCCCGCATGCGTCGAGGCGTTGGCCTCGGGGATCTGGCGCGCCAGCGCGAAGATCATCGCGACGGCATGCTCGGCCGTGGTGATCGAATTGCCGAAGGGGGTGTTCATCACGATGATGCCCCTGCGGCTTGCCGCCGGGATATCGACATTGTCGACGCCGATGCCGGCGCGGCCGACGACCTTGAGCCTGGTTGCGGCATTGATCAGCTTCTCGGTGACCTTGGTCGCCGAGCGGATGGCGAGGCCATCATACTGGCCGATCACTTCGAGAAGCTTTTCCTTGTCCTTGCCGAGATCGGGCAAGTAGTCGACCTCGATGCCGTGATTCTTGAATATCTGCACTGCGGTGGTTGAAAGTTTATCCGAGACGAGAACGCGGGGCGCCATGGCGGCCTCCTTCAATGGGATTTGATCCGTTTGGGGATCGGCGGCCCGAAGGCCGCCGCGAATGGTCTCAGGCCGCTGCCTTGAGCGACGCCTTCTGCATGGCGAAGGCCCAGTCGAGCCAGGGCAGCAGCGCTTCGAGATCGGAAGTCTCGACGGTCGCGCCGCACCAGATGCGCAGCCCGGGCGGCGCATCGCGATAGGAACCGATGTCGTAAGCGACACCTTCCTTGTCGAGCGCCGAGACGATGCCCTTGGCGAAAGCCGCCTGACCGTCGTCATCGAGCGCCGCGACATCTGGATCGGCGAAGGACAGGCACACGGAAGTGTTCGAGCGTGTCGCCGGATCGACGGCCAGATGGCCGAGCCAAGGCGACTTGTCCACGAACCGGTCGAGCACCGCGGCATTGGCGTCGGCACGCGCAATCAGCGCTTCCAGGCCGCCGATCGATTTCGCCCAGTTGAGCGCATCGAGATAGTCCTCGACGCACAGCATCGACGGCGTGTTAATGGTCTCGCCCTTGAAGATGCCTTCGATCAGCTTGCCGCCCGAGGTCAGGCGGAAGATCTTCGGCAGCGGCCAGGCCGGTTTGTAGGTCTCCAGCCGCTCGACGGCGCGAGGGCTGAGGATCAGCATGCCATGCGCGCCCTCGCCGCCCAGCACCTTCTGCCAGGAGAAGGTGACGACATCGAGTTTTTCGAAATCGAGCCGTTGCGCGAAGGCAGCCGAGGTGGCGTCGCAGATGGTGAGACCCTTGCGGCCGGCCGGGATGAAATCGCCGCTCGGCACGCGCACGCCCGAGGTCGTGCCGTTCCAGGTGAAGACCACGTCGCGGTCGAAATCGACCTGCGTGAGATCGGGCAGCTCGCCGTAGCCGGCTTCGAACTTGCGCACATCGGCGAGCTTGAGCTGCTTGACGACATCGGTCACCCAGCCGGCACCAAAACTTTCCCAGGCGATCATGTCGACGCCGCGCTCGCCGAGCAGCGACCACAGCGCCATCTCGACCGCGCCGGTATCGGATGCCGGCACGATGCCGATCCGGTAGCCGGCAGGAACCTTGAGGATTTCGCGCGTCAGCTCGATCGCCTGCTCGAGCTTGCCCTTGCCGATCTTGGCGCGGTGGGAGCGTCCGAGCGCGGCGGCTTTCAGCGCCTCGGCCGACCAGCCGGGGCGTTTTGCGCAGGGACCTGAGGAGAAATTGGGATTTGCCGGACGGAGTCCGGGCTTGGTAAGCGTCGTCATCGTGGTCTATCCTTCCAGATAGTGGCCCCTCGTTGGGGAGGGGTGGCCCACGGACGGCGATATGCTTTCAGCCTTTCGGCGTCAAGAGCAAAGTTTTTGTCGCTGGCAGGATACTTGTGTAGCCCCGATTACGCGCCCTGAAGCAAAAACGGCGGACCGGTGATCCGCCACCGGCAATTTTCAAGGCTTTGTCGCTCACCAAAGATCGTAGCGCAAACCCAGCTTGACCGTCTGATAATCGATGCCCTTGTGAACATTGAAGGCGCCGTTGTCATAGGCGACATATTTGCCGCTTGGGATCGAGAAATACTCGTAGCCGAGGTCGACGGAGAGATTTTTGCTGACCTGATAGGACAGGCCCGCCCCGATCGAATAGGCCAGATTGAACTTCGCCTCGGAGTCCTCCGATCCTTTGTATCCCGCCGGATCGTCGCAGACGAAACCGCCGGTGCCCGCCGAATCGGTTGGGCGATCAACGCACTCGCGCTCGCCTTGGGTCTTGAAATACTTGTTATAGGCAATGCCGACACCGCCACCGATATAGGGCGTGAGCCCGACATAGGTGCCCAGGTCTACATAGCCATTGGCCATCACGCTGTAGCCCTTGTTGGTGGCCCGGTTGGTGGCTTCGCAGTCTTCCGTATCGGCAACCGACTGGATGATCGCTGTACCGCCAACAATAACCAAGTTATTCGTGTGACCGGCGCAGCCATCTGGCACCAAGGCGTGGTCGCCGAACTTATTGGTCGGCAGGATGCCACCATTGAGTTCGACTCTGAGAAAGTCGTTCAGATGGTAGCCCATGCCGATGCTGCCCGTGAACAGGCTGCTGTCGTTGGTGAAGCTTGTCGACCCGCTTGTCGATATCTGATGCTCGAACGGATGGCTGAAGGCGTAGCCGATGTCGCCGCGCAGGTACCAGCCCGAGCCCACCTCGACCGGCTGGTAGTCCGGCGCCTGGTCGACATAGATGGGCGGGTCGTAGTCGGCCGACACCGCCTGTGTCGCCGGCATCAGCACGATTGCGGCGAGCGCCAGTGCGATACGCGATTTTGATGTCATGGTCCCCGGCTCCTGAAGTTGGCGCCAGTCGCGAACGCGAGCACAGCTGCCGTTTCAGGAGCATTGTTAACCATAGTGGTTAAGTGCCGGTTAAGGATAACAGGCAGTTACCGAATTGATTTCGATGAGATTTTACCGGCAGCGCACAAACGAAAACTGCCCGGCTGGCGCCGGGCGGTTGGCAAAACCTCAGTATATTCGAAGCAACTACTTGGTGTAGATCGGCTCCGGCTGATAGGGTTCCGGCGGCGGGGCGCAATCGGATCTGCCGAACTGATACCGCAGGCCGCCGCGCACTTCGTGCACATTGATGCCGCGGTCGTAACCGGCGCCGACATTACTGTCCGAAGCATATTCGAACATCTTGCCGCCATTGATGTGGCTGTAACGGTAGCCGACGTCGAGCTTGACACGATCGGTCAGACAGTAGGAGGCGCCGGCCATGAGGGCATAGGCAAAGCGCCAGCCCTTACCGCCGGCATGCTCAAACGAACCATCGAGATCGGTGTTGTGGAGCGTGTCCCACTTTACCCAGGCGCCGCCGATGCCGGCGCCGACATAGGGCGTGACACCGTGCCAGGTGCCGATGTCGACATAGGCATTGGCCAGAAGCAGCAAAGCCGAATAGGACGAGGTGTCGACGGAGGTGCAAGGCACCCCGCCGGCGCAGAAGCCATCGGTCGAGCCGCTAAAGTTGGATTTGCCCATCCAATCTGCGGTGAGGTCGGTGCGGAAATACTGGTTGATCTGATAACCGACGCCAGCGCCCGCGGAGAACGCGCCCTTCAGCTTGCCGCTGGCGAAGCTGCCCTGGACCTGGGGCGGTGCCGCGCCGTAGGTGATGTAGTCGCCGCCACGGAAGCGCGACCAGTGATAGTCGATGTCGCCGCGGATATACCAGCCGCCGACATCGACCGGCTGCGCCTCGACAACCGGCGGCGGAGCCTCCTCGACCGGAGGCGGTTCCGCGAGGTCGGCGGCGAGCGCCGATCCGGCCACCCCCGCAAACAGCGCGGCAAACAATGCCATTCTTGCTGTATTGAACATGCTGTCACCCCTAAGAAGCCTCGGGACGACGTCGCCCGAAGATGAACCTCGGCGTGGATAATGAATTGCAAAGGTTAAAGGCCGTTTAACCGTGCCGATTAACCACGAATCTATACAATTTTAGAGGGTATGCCGTTGTCCGGTCGTTGCGGCACGCACGAAAAAACCCGCCGGGCGGCGGGCTTCCAAGCGCGACGAGCTTTGGCTTGGGCCTCCGTCAGGCGGCGCTGCGGGTTTCCGAGATGATGCCGACTATGTCGTTGACGACGGTCTCGACCAGTTGCGGATCGTCGCCTTCGGCCATGACGCGGATCAGCGGCTCGGTGCCGGAGGGCCGGATGACGAGGCGGCCGGACTTGCCGAGACGATTGCGCGCATCCTCGATCGCCGCCTTGACGGGCGCCTCCTCCAGCGGCTTGCCGCCGGAGATGCGGACATTCTTCAGCAGCTGCGGCACCGGCTCGAACTTCTTCGACAGCTCGCTGACCGGCCGGTTCTGCCGCTTGATGCAGGCCAGCACTTGCAGCGCCGAAACCAGGCCATCGCCGGTGGTCGAGAAATCGGAGAGCACGATATGGCCGGACTGCTCGCCGCCGACATTGAGGCCGTGCGCGCGCATATGCTCGACGACATAGCGGTCGCCGACCTTGGTGCGGTGCAGTTGCAGCTTTAAGTCGCCGAGGAAACGCTCGAGGCCGAGATTGGACATCACCGTGGAGACGACGCCGCCGCCGGCCAGCCGCCCGTTCTGGTGCCAGGACTCGGCGATCAGCGCCATGATCTGGTCGCCGTCGACGATGGCGCCGTTCTCGTCGACGATGACCACGCGGTCGGCGTCGCCATCGAGCGCGATGCCGATGTCGGCGCGCACCTCGTGCACCTTCTTCTGCAGGCCGGCCGGATGGGTCGAGCCGCATTCCTTGTTGATGTTGAAGCCGTTCGGCTCGACATTGATGGCCACCACTTCGGCGCCGAGCTCCCACAGCGCCTCGGGGGCCACCTTGTAGGAGGCGCCGTTCGCGCAGTCGACGACGATCCTCAAGCCGGAAAGCGACATAGAGCGCGGCAGCGTGCGCTTGGCGAATTCGATATAGCGGTCGTGGACGCCATCGACGCGCTTGGCGCGGCCCAGCCCGTCGGAATCGGCCAGCGCAAGCTCGATATCCTTGTCGAGCATGCTTTCGATGCGCTCCTCGATCTCGTCGGAGAGCTTGTAGCCGTCGGGGCCGAACAGCTTGATGCCGTTGTCGTAATAGGGATTGTGCGAGGCCGAGATCATCACGCCGATGTCGGCGCGCAGCGAGCGCACCAGCATGGCGACCGCCGGCGTCGGAATCGGTCCGAGCAGGAACACGTCCATGCCGGCGGCGCACAGGCCCGACACCATCGCGTTCTCGATCATGTAGCCGGAAAGCCGCGTGTCCTTGCCGAGCACGACGCGGTGCCGATGGTTGCCGCG
Source organism: Mesorhizobium silamurunense (assembly GCF_014843905.1). Lineage (NCBI taxonomy): Bacteria > Pseudomonadati > Pseudomonadota > Alphaproteobacteria > Hyphomicrobiales > Phyllobacteriaceae > Mesorhizobium > Mesorhizobium silamurunense. The sequence goes on from NZ_LPVS01000246.1 coordinate 10,152, forward strand.
CTGGAAAGAAAGCCCGGCGGCCATCCCCACCCGCATGGCGACCTCGGCCGTCATCGGAAACTTGTTGGCGCGTCCGCGGATGCCGTCGGTACCGAAATACTGCCCTGCCATTCTTGCCAAAGTCCCCATCGGTTTTTCAGCCGCCCGTATTGCCACAATTGGGCCGCATCCGATTATCACATTTCGTAATTGTATATTACCATTCCTTAGAAAATCATTGTCGCGGGGGAGCAAGTGATTCCACGGCCTGCCACGACCTCTGACTGTAGCGGCAATATACCAGCCGAGGCGAGCTTTTCTGCCCAAGTCGCGTGGCAAAACCTTGTTTGCGCAGCGAACCGCAAGCAATTCATCACCTTGTCGGGAGGAACACACTTTGTGACGGCATCCGCGCCGGAAGCATCTGGCGCAACCCAACATTGAGAGCTATTGATTTGGTATAGGGACCACCTGGCGGCAGCAAGGGAGAAAACGCCATGCTTATTCATAGACTTGCCACGTTGACGGGCATCGCCGTCGCAACCCTGTTCCTGGCGGCGCCGGCCAACGCGCTGACCATGGCCGAGTGCAGCACCAAGTACAACGCGGCCAAGGACGCCGGAACGCTCAACGGCCAGACCTGGAACCAGTTCCGCAAGGCGCAGTGCGGCAGCGATGCCTCCGCCGCGACCGACACCAAGGCGGCGACCGACACCAAGGCGGCTGACACCAAGCCGGCCAAGAAGGCCAAGGAGACGACCGCCGCGGCAACCGCCGACAGCTCGGCCAAGGGCCTGACCGCCAAGGAATGCAGCGCCAAGTATCAGGCCGCGAAGGCCGCAGGCACGCTGAACGGCATGAAGTGGAACGACTTCCGCAAGACCGAATGCGCGGCCGGCGCCACCGCGGCGGCGACCGATACGAAGCCTGCCAAGGCGACCAAGACCGCGACCGCGACGACAGCGGCTGAAGGCGGCAAGGGCCTGAGCATGGCTGAATGCAGCACCAAGTATCAGGCGGCCAAGACCGCCAACAAGCTGAACGGCATGAAGTGGAACGACTTCCGCAAGGCCGAATGCGGTGCTGCCGCAGCCGATGACGACACCGTCCCGGCCCCGACCGAGGCGACCTTCACCAAGGAACCGGCGAAGCCGAGCGTCGCCGCGCCGAAGGGTGTGACCTTCCCGACCGCCATCTCGCCGAAATTCGCCACCGAGACCCCGGCCAAAGGCCGCATGCATACCTGCCTTGAGCAGTACTATGCCAACAAGGACGCCAACACGCTGAACGGCCTGAAGTGGATCCAGAAGGGCGGCGGCTTCTACAGCCTCTGCAACGCCAAGCTGAAGAGCTGATCGTTAGCAGCTAGGGTCAGGACCCATTAATTTGTTGAGTTGATATCTGTTGGGTGAT
>NZ_LPVS01000247.1:0-11867 GCF_014843905.1 Mesorhizobium silamurunense
GATGGGCCAGAACGAACTTCAAACCGGATTAGATCAAAGGGGCAAGGTCAGAAGGTGTCGCAGGCAGCCCACGCTGCCTTGTTGATCTCGGCTTGTGTTACGCGACCAGTTGCCATGATGCCCCCTTCGAATCGGCTCGAATACATCAGCCCGCATCACCCTTTGCAATCTCAAACGCACAAGGCATTCTGCGGCAGGGAGGGCGAAAGAATGAAAATCTACGCAAAGTACTTCCATGGGTTCGATCCGATCGATTGGCCCGCAGTGACCTTCAGTTTGGAAGCTGCGGCCCAGTCTCTAGTCGAAGGATATGAACCGGGAAGCAGGATGGTGTTCTTAGCCACCAGAGGAGCCCCGGATAACTCGATGCGCGGCAAGATCGTCGGGATGATGGAGTTCGGTCAAGAAAGGGGGCGGGTAGAGCAGTATTTTACAGATGCAATGATTGCGGCAGGGACGGAGCGTTACGGGACGTTTCAGTGGCCATGGGCGGTGAAGGCACTTAGGGCTTGGCAATTCGACGAGCCGTATTCCCTGACACGGGCCATACTCGGCAAAGTCCCGATGAAGGCCATCCGCCATCCATGGCTTTTGCCGGCCAAGCTTGCAAGCAGGGTGTTGAGGCTCCCACACCACGAGGTCCCATTGTCTAGGCCCTTCACGATGTCTAGCAGCGAGCTAAGAAAGGTCCAGCGACGAACCTCCTACAGGCGATCTAAGGGACCTCCCCCAACCAGCTATGAGGCACTGGTCATTAGAAGTTGCGACGGCCCGTGCTTCACCTATCTGTTGAGGTTTGGCGCCCGCGATATTTGGAAAATCGGGATCAGCATCGATCCTGATCGCCGATTAGCCGAAATCAACGCTCACGTCCCGACAGAAGTTCTGGATGAGCAATGGCAGATTGAGCGACTTGCTCGCTTCGAGAACGCCATGACAGCATACGATGTCGAGCAGGCGATGCTGGATCACTTCCGCTCCAATCGAACAATAGGCGAGCGCATCTCGCTCCCATTGGCCCAAGTCTCTGCGGGTTGGGATGCCATGGTTAGCGTAGAGGGGCGGCTGGCGAATGCATGAGAATTTTCGGGCGACGGTTGAAACGCTGGTGCCATCATTCAACCGACTTCTAGAGATGCATCCTATTGTTGGCGAGCGTTTCCCACCGGTGCATCTGCCACCGGACGGACGCCTTCGAGGGGTATATCTGCTCACGGAAGGTGGCTGCCACCTCTATGTCGGACGCACGAACGACATCGTCGGCCGGTTCTACGCACATCGTCGGGAAAGCTCCGGCGACGGGGTCGCCCCGTTCGCGTATCGGCTGGCATGCCTAACGAGCGGGCGAACCGGCAGGTCTTACGTCAAGGGTCATCCCGACACCCGCGCCGAAAAGATGAGGGATCTGGATTTCCAGAAGCATTTTTCCGCCGCGAAGGCCCGAATTCGAAACATGGCCTTCCGGTATGTGGTCGAACCGGACCCGGTCAATCAAGCAATTCTGGAGGTCTACTGCGCCGTCGCTTTAGAAACACCCCACAACACGTTCGACAACCATTAGCGAAATTACGGAGCGCTCAACGTTCAGCGAAGGGGGAATTATGGGATGGGAATCAGTCGCGGCGCTAGCTGCCGTGTTGTTCGGTACGACGACGGTCATTCAATCCTATCTAGCTCTGCGGACTGACAGGCACTTTCGGGACGCGGAAAAGAAAGATCGTGAGCGCCAGCGTGACACGGAAATGACACGGTGGGGCAGCGAGGTGATTGACGTCATGGCGGAGATCGAAACCGCGTGTGCACCGCTATCAAAGGAGGACGCATATGGCGCGGTTGCAACTGAAATTCTCAGCCATCGCGCAAGTGCTTTGGTGGATAGAGGTCGGCTATTTTTTCCGAATGTTCAATCTGGGGACAGCTCCCCGGCTGATGAGGGTGTACGAGTACGAGTCTTAGATCAGGTTCTGAAGGCCTGCTACGTCGCAAGACATCTGACAGTCCATGGCCGAAGCCGAGGTCTAGAACTGAGGCAACAAGTCTGGCAGGCTCGAGGGAAATTTGTCTCACTGTTACAGAACGAAATGGCTGGCTCGCTCCGACAGGTTGGCGAAGAGAGCAAAGGTGATCACGTGCCCGTTGATCCCCTAACCTGGGTGCCGGCTCCACGGATTTTGAGACTTCCAGGGCGGACCTGATGGTGGCCGCCACCTATCGTCGGCTCGACGCGATGTTGGCAACGCCACCGTGAGTAGGCCGCCTCCGCTGGCCGCCAGACGAGCCGGAGTTGCGCGGGCCGCGATCATACCGCGAACCCCACCGCGCCGCCGAGAGTGAGCACCCGCGTTCGACGCTCATTTCCTTCCCCAGGCTCGCGATGGCCGCCTTGGTGGCGACTTATTGCATGATCCCCTCGGCGTTCCGGCCCCGTTGGCCTTTCGTGACAGCCCCACCGGGGGAAGCCCGCGCCCTGCCACGAAAATTTGAGACTTCGCGTGAGCTACCCTTTGGGGTGATCCGGGTTGCGGCGAGCGTCCGAGGGTGAGCGGCTTCTAGGCCTGCTGGCAGGCGGGCTTTCGCTTGCCGCCTCATAATCCAATTGGGATTGTAAACTCAGCACAAGTAACTAAATTCCGGCTTGGGGTTGGGGGCTGCAGAATTGTGGTTGCGCTGGATACTTGGGTTACTAGTAGCCCCGATTTGTTTGGCGCTGTTGGCAGTTTGGGCCGACGCGGACCTCCAGAACAAGACGTTTGTCGAAGAGTCGCCCACTATCTGGTCGCTTCTTGGTTACATACTGACGTATTGGGGATTCTGCCTCTCAGGAATCGCGGCCTATGAGGTCACGCGGCTTTCCCGCCGATATGTCGGCCGTACCCGAATGCCCGAACTCAGAAAAAGCCTGGGTGCCGACACCTCGGTATTTCTTGGCAAAGCCGACGCACCTATTGCAGAACTGTTGTCCGATGGAGTGGTGGCTCGCTTGTCAGCGAATTTGCGGGCTGTCAAATCACACCCGCAAGGCGCTTCTGTTAGGACCGCCACGACGGATGCTGTCGCGGCCTTGAAACGCTTTAAGAAGGTTGCGACCAAAACGGCCGACTCTGGAGCGCCTATCTCGCAAAACGTTGGTGGGTTCTGGGCGGTTCACATGGCTCTCGAAGAGCTTGATGTCGAGATAGATAACTACCTGCGTGATGAGCGGAAGAGAAAAGATGTACAGTGACCGCGAATGGGTGAAGGCGATCTCTAAACTGACGCGACTCACGATCGAGCGAAAGGTCGTCTGGGAACTCATCGACGACTATCCTTTGAGCGATACACGACGCCTTGATCGAGCCTTCCGCACTACCCAGGAGGGAAAGACATACATTGTCTTCTCGTTCGAGCAACAGCTTTGGACGGATGAAGAAACCTACGTTTGGGATGATCGCTACGGGTTCGATATTTGGCAAGCAAGTGTAATCAACACCATGGAGTATAGAATTGCCTCCAGCCCCAGTGTGGCGGCAATTAATAACCTTTTCAAATCAGTGGAAGGTCAATTTGCACAGGACCAAAACGCGCTAGGATTCCTTCTGACGGATGACGACGACGCCTAATAGCTCTGTGTAGCACCATTGTGTTATGGGGGCTCGGCATAGCGCCGCCGATCTCCTCGCCTACCCGCCCTTCGGCAACTCCAATAGCGGCTCAATCTTTCGCATCTCGGTCGCAAGCCCAGGCAGCATGACATCGGAGGAGCCGTACTTGGCGTGGACCGCCTGGGTGGAATGCCCCGCAAGATACTCCGCCGCGCTCCCCTCAAGCCCATAGCGCCGGGATAGGCCGACGAAGAGGTGGCGTAGGCCGTGGTTAGGGGACAGCCCAGGCCTCACCAGACCCACCGCCTTGCTCCGCACCCACCGCCCCATGAGGGACGTAGCGCCATCCCTGAAGAGCTGGCCCTGAGGAGCCGCCTCCACCCACGCCAGGAATCCCTCCGCCTCCAATGCCGAATGGACCGGGATGCGCCTCTCGCTGTTTGCTGTCTTGAGGGAGCGCTTGCCGGCGCTGGTCACCTTGAAGAACCAGAGGTCCTCCGCCTGGAAGAAGTCGGACTTCCTGAGAGTGTTCGCCTCACTGATCCGCAGGCCGGCATAGAGGCACAGCCAGGGCAGCCACCGCTTGCTTGCATCCTCCTCCCTCCGGGCCGCTAGCAGAACCGTGCGGGCTTCCTCCAGAGTATAGGACGTCTCGTCTGCCGGCTTCTCCATATAGCTGGGCAGCTCTACTCGCCCCGAGACTGTCTCCGCCTGGGCCATGGCGTCCCGGTGGTCCCGCTGCTTTTTGCCCCAGTTGATGATGGTCCCGATGGCCACCAGCCTGTCAGCAACCGTGCGGTTCGAGACCCCGGCCTCCTCCTGCATGGCATCCAGCCACGCCTCGACCTCGGGGACGGTCACGGTGGCCGCATCGTCAGAGCCGCGATGGGCAGCGAATGTCTCCGCGATACGCTTGTACTTCTTGACCGTCTTCTCGCGCATCGGCCTGGAGCCCTGCCCGGCCTTCCGCTTAGTGGCCTGAGTGTCGATGATCGCCTCGAAGGTGACCCCCTTGCTACCGCCTCTCGGTGTTGGCGTTGTCTGGATAAAGGACGGAGCGTCATCCAGCTCGGGAACCGGCCGGTAGCGGCCCGCGCGGCGCTCTTCGAGAGCGAGCCCAACGGCGGCCATCTTGTGCGCCATCTGGAGGTTCAAGAGACGGCGGGTCTCGGCGTCGACATGCAGGCCCCGTGCCAGGAGAGCCTCGTCGGACTGCTCTCCGTGCATAGCCTCAAGCCCGGCCACAAAGTCTGGAGCGAGCGCCTTGCGGAGAGCTGGGTGTGTGCCGAGGAGGCGAAGGGTCAGGCTGCCACGGTCATCCTCGCCCGCCGAAAGGTAACGCTTGAGGTCCGCCAACAGGGCCTCCCGCTCGGCAATGGGCAGCGCGGCAATGCTCCGGGCGAAGCTGCCATCATCGCCAATTGGCAGGGGCACCTGGCCCGCAACCGGGGGAGCGTCGAAGGGGTCTGCCTCATGTGCGGTGAGGAATGCCCTTGCCCGCTCCGCCGCGAGAGCGACAAGTTGCTGGTGGCTGAGCCGCTGGGGGCCCGTGTCAAGGAGACCCTGCCAGGCCTCCAGGAGTTGCTCCCAGGTGTCTAATCTCTTGCGGTAATTGCGGGTCGCCTCGCCCCTATCCCGCGCCCCGAGCGACTTGGTGAACTCTTGGCTTCCGCCGATCCCGGTGGCCCCCAGCTTCAGCAAATCGTCGCGCCGATCCCAGAGACGCTGGGGGATTCGGAACTTGCCTTGCCAAACCTCAGAGCCTTTGCGCTTGGACAGACCCCGCATTCTCCACCGACTTCCAGCCATACCAGAGCATATCCCCATAACAGTCCGAATTGACGGAAGCCATGGAAAACTCTAAGTTTTTGATGCTGCTTCGAAAAAGGCTGGTGCTGCGAGAGAGGATTGAACTCTCGACCTCTCCCTTACCAAGGGAGTGCTCTACCACTGAGCTACCGCAGCCTGCGATGGCGGCGCTTCTGCCATAACGAACCGGCAAGCGCAAGGCCAAGAAAACCTTAAAACGACGCAGGTCGTTGTCGCAAAACCGCTTCGCAGTTTTGGGCGACATGTATTGACTGCCGCGGCTGTGAAAGCCGCTTCCAAGCAGGTTTTCATGACATGGCGACGCCACAATGTTAACTATGCCTGAACCACAGCCGGCTAGCCGCTGGCCGGAACGGGACGATGAACGACAAGGCAAATCCACCGAAAAAGGGCGGCGGCGAGCGTAAGGACCGGCTCGCCGAAGCGTTGCGCGCCAACCTGCAGAAACGCAAGGCGCAGGCGCGCTCCCGGCGCGCCGGCGACGCTGACAAGCAGCGCGCTTGCGACGCTGACAGGCAGCGCGCCTGCGATCCGGATCAGCAGCCGGAAGGACTGCCGTCTGCTGGAAAAATGCAGAAAAGGTAACCCAAATCAGCCACACTGGCTGTCCACACTTGGTCCACAGATGGGGAAATCCTATTTCTTGAACCGCACCGGCCAATAGTCTAGAGCCGGGCATACTCAACCGATTGAAACCGGCCCGTCCGGGCCGAGGGGACGTTTTCCATGGATCGCATCAGAATTGTCGGCGGCAATAAGCTTGCCGGAAGCATTCCGATCTCGGGCGCCAAGAACGCGGCGCTGCCTCTGATGATCGCCTCGCTGCTCACCGACGATACGCTGACGCTCGAAAACGTGCCGCATCTGGCCGATGTCGAGCAATTGATCCGCATCCTCGGCAATCATGGCGTCGACTATTCGGTCAACGGCCGCCGCGAGAAGCAGCAGAAAGGCTATTCGCGCACCATCAATTTCTCCGCCCGCAACATCGTCGACACCACCGCTCCTTATGAGCTGGTGTCGAAGATGCGCGCCTCCTTCTGGGTGATCGGCCCGCTGCTTGCCCGCATGGGCGAGGCCAAGGTGTCGCTGCCCGGCGGCTGCGCCATCGGTACCCGCCCGGTCGACCTGTTCCTCGAGGGCCTGCAGGCGCTGGGCGCCGAGCTCGACGTCGACAACGGCTACGTCATCGCCAAGACGAAGAATGGCCGTCTCCACGGCAATCGCTACGTGTTCCCGAAAGTGTCGGTCGGTGCCACGCATGTGCTGATGATGGCGGCCTCGCTCGCCAAGGGCGAGACGGTGCTCGAAAACGCCGCCCGCGAGCCGGAGATCGTCAACCTCGCCGAATGCCTGATCGCCATGGGCGCCAAGATCCATGGCGCCGGCACCTCCACCATCACCATCGAGGGTGTCGAGGCGCTGTCGGGGGCACGGGTCCGCGTCATTCCCGACCGCATCGAGACCGGCACCTACGCCATGGCGGTGGCGATGACCGGCGGCGACGTCGTGCTCGAAGGCGCGCGACCCGACCTGTTGCAGACCGCGCTCGACGTTCTTGTCGAGACCGGCGCGGAGATCACGCCCACCAACGAGGGCATCCGCGTCAAGCGCAACGGCGCCGGCATCGCACCGGTCGACGTGACGACCGCGCCCTTCCCCGCCTTCCCGACCGACCTGCAGGCGCAGTTCATGGGCCTGATGACGATGGCCAAGGGCAAGTCGCGCATCACCGAGACGATCTTCGAGAACCGCTTCATGCATGTGCAGGAGCTTGCCCGCCTCGGCGCCCACATCACGCTGTCGGGCCAGACGGCGATCGTCGACGGCATCGCCAGGCTCAAGGGCGCGCCGGTCATGGCGACTGACCTGCGCGCCTCGGTTTCGCTGGTCATCGCCGGCCTTGCCGCCGAGGGCGAGACCGTGGTCAACCGCGTCTATCACCTCGACCGCGGCTTCGAGCGGCTGGAAGAGAAGCTCTCCGGCTGCGGCGCGGTGATCGAGCGGATTTCGGGCTAAAGGAGCCGGTGCGGCCGCGCGTCGGTTGCGCAGAGCGGAAAGACCCACTAGAGCCTGTTCGTCCCGATCAAATCGGGGCGAAACAGGCTCTAATCTTTTTGTTTGAGCATGATCTTTGCGGAAAACCGGTTTCCACTTTTCGGGATCATGCTCTAACAGAACTTTGAATTGTCAACGTTCAGGTGCGCATTCCGCATGGCCGCTCTCAAGCTCATCGCGCTCGACGACCAGGATCTGAGCATCGTCTCGGCCCATGTCCAGGACGCCGTGATGAAGGTCTCCGACCTCGAATACCTGCCGGCGGCCAAACGCTTTGTGCTGACCATGAACCGCTTCGTCTGGGAGGCGAAATCCGGCTTCCTGCGCCAGCACAATGAGCGGCGCCAGAGTATTTTGCATTTCGACCGCGTGCTCGGCGCCAAGACCAGCGGCATTGCCCGCGACAAGCCGGCTGAGGTGCTTTCGCTGCTGGCGATCAGCTTCGTTGCAATCAGCAAGCCGGCCGGCATCATCGAGCTGGTGTTTTCCGGAGGCGGCACGATCATGCTCGACGTCGAGTGCATCGAGGCGCGGCTTGCCGATATCGGCGGCTCCTGGGAAGCCACCTCACGCCCTGTTCACAGGACCTGAGCACAGACAATGGCCATCACGCTTAGCCAAACCGACGCCGATTTCGAGCAGCGCTTTTCGGCATTCCTCACCACCAAGCGGGAGGTGTCGGCCGATGTCGAGGCGGTGGTGCGCGACATCATCGCGCGGGTGCGCGCCGAGGGCGACAAGGCGCTCACCGACTACACGCTGAAATTCGACAAGGCCGATCTGAGCAGGCTCGGCATCGCCGTTTCCAAGGACGATATCGCCAAGGCTTATGCCGCCGCCAATCCTGCAACGATCGAGGCGCTCGAATTCGCGCGCGACCGCATCCGCTCGCATCACGAGCGGCAGAAGCCGAAGGACGACCGGTACACGGACGCCGCCGGCGTCGAGCTCGGCTCGCGCTGGACGGCAATCGAGGCGGTCGGCCTCTATGTGCCCGGCGGCACGGCCAGCTATCCGAGCTCGGTGCTGATGAATGCCGTCCCGGCCAAGGTCGCCGGCGTCGAGCGCATCGTGATCGTGGTGCCGGCCTCGGGCGGCGCCATCAATCCGCTGGTTCTGGTCGCGGCCGACCTTGCCGGCGTTTCCGAGATCTACCGCGTCGGCGGGGCGCAAGCGGTCGCCGCGCTCGCCTACGGCACCGAGACGATCAGGCCGGTCGCCAAGATCGTCGGGCCGGGAAACGCCTATGTCGCGGCGGCCAAGCGCCAGGTGTTCGGCACCGTCGGCATCGACATGATCGCCGGGCCGTCGGAAGTCCTTGTCGTCGCGGATGCGGACAACGACCCGGACTGGATCGCCGCCGATCTGCTGGCGCAAGCCGAGCATGACGCGTCGGCGCAGTCGATCCTGATCACCGACAATGGCGATTTCGGCAAGGCGGTGGAGCAAGCGGTCGAACGCCAGCTCAAAGTTCTGCCCCGCGCCGAGACGGCTGCGGCAAGCTGGCGCGATTTCGGGGCAGTCATCCTGGTGCCGGCAATCGAAGCCTCGCTGCCGCTGGTCGATCGGATCGCGGCCGAGCATGTCGAGCTCGCCTTCGACGACGCCGAGAACTTTCTCGCCAGGATGCGCAATGCCGGCGCCGTCTTCATCGGCCGCCACACGCCGGAAGTCATCGGCGACTATGTCGGCGGCTCCAACCATGTGCTGCCGACGGCGCGCTCGGCGCGTTTCTCCTCGGGCTTGTCCGTGCTCGATTTCGTCAAGCGCACGTCGATCCTGAAGCTCGGGCCGGAACAGCTCAAGGCGCTGGCGCCGGCGGCGATCGCGCTCGCCGAGGCGGAAGGGCTCGACGCGCACGCGCGCTCCGTGGCGATCAGGCTGAACATGTAGCGATGTCCGGCCACCACCAAAACCGCGACAGGCTGATCGACGTCGAGCTCGACGAATCGATCGGACGTTCGACGCCCGATGTCGAGCACGAGCGGGCGGTGGCGATCTTCGACCTGATCGAGGAAAACAGCTTCCGGCCGGTCAACGACGGCGGCGCCGGCCCATACAGGCTGAAGCTGTCGCTGGCCGAGCAGCGCCTGGTGTTTGCCGTCAGCCGCCAGGATGGCGCCGACGTGGTCACCCACATCCTGTCGCTGACGCCACTCAGGCGCATCGTCAAGGACTATTACCTGATCTGCGAAAGCTATTACGAGGCCATCCGCTCCTCGACGCCCAGCCATATCGAGGCGATCGACATGGGCCGACGCGGCCTGCACAATGAAGGCTCGCAAACGCTGAAGGACCGGCTCGCCGGCAAGATCGAGATCGATTTCGATACGGCGCGCCGGCTGTTCACGCTGGTCTGTGTGCTGCACTGGCGGGGCTAGATCAGGATGACGTTTCGTTGAATCGCCATCCTGATCTAACTCTTTGTTGGAGCATGATCTTCTCCAAAAACCGGTTCCCACTTTTCGGGATCATGCTCTTTTGTCGGAGCATGATCTTCTCCGAAAACCGGTTCCCACTTTTCGGGATCATGCTCTAGTGCTGGCCGGGCTGCCGCATTCGATCCTGTTTTTGTGCGGCATGAACGCCGTGCGCTCGCCGATGGCCGAGCAATTGGCGCGACGGCTGCTACCCGCCACCACTTTCGTCGCGTCGGCCGGCGTGCGCAGCGGCGAGCGCGACCCCTTCGTCGACGCCGTGCTTGCCGAAGAAGGCCTTACGCTCGGCGAGCGGCAGCCGAGGACGCTGGACGAGCTGGAAGACGATTATTTCGACCTGATCGTGACGCTGGCACCGGAAGCGCATCACGCCGCGCTCGAGCTCACCCGGTCGCTCGCCGTCGAAGTCGAGTACTGGCCGATGCCCGATCCGACCGACACCGGCGGCACGCGCGAGCACATAATGGCCGCCTATCGCGATGTGCGCGAGCGCCTGAAAGCGCGCATAAGCCGACGTTTTTCGCTTCCAGAGGCAAAAAACGCGACGGATTAAGCATGTTCACAAGCAGGCGATTATCATATAGGTTCCGCCGCGAATTCCGGCCGGCCGCCGGAACCTCCATCCAAGCAAAGGTATCGAATGCCGAAGGAAGAAGTCCTCGAGTTTCCAGGTGTGGTCACGGAACTGCTGCCCAATGCGATGTTCCGCGTGAAGCTCGAAAATGAGCACGAGATCATCGCCCACACGGCCGGCCGCATGCGCAAGAACCGTATCCGCGTGCTGACCGGCGACAAGGTCCTGGTCGAGATGACGCCTTACGACCTGACCAAGGGCCGCATTACCTACCGTTTCAAGTAACAGCCCGGCGCGAACCGCGATGAGCAACCTGCAGAAGCTCGTGCTTGCCTCGGGTTCGCCGCGCCGCATCGAGCTGTTGCAGCAGGCCGGCATCGAGCCGGACCGCGTGCTGCCCGCCGATGTCGACGAGACGCCGCTGCGCGCCGAGCATCCGCGCTCGCTGGCGAAGCGCCTTTCCAAGGACAAGGCCGAGAAGGCGCTGGCTTCGCTGAAAAGCGAAGACGACCATGCGCCGGTCTTCATCCTCGCCGCCGACACGGTGGTGGCGGTCGGGCGCCGCATCCTGCCCAAGGCCGAGACGATCGACGACGCCGTGAACTGCCTCGGTCTGCTTTCCGGCCGCTCGCACCGTGTCTATTCCGGCATCTGCCTGATCACCCCGAGCGGCAAGCTCAGGCAGCGGCTGGTGGAGACGAGAGTTCGCTTCAAGCGGCTGCCGCGCGAGGAGATCGACGCCTATATCGCGTCGGGCGAATGGCGCGGCAAGGCCGGCGGCTATGCCGTGCAGGGCCTCGCCGGCTCCTTCGTCGTCAAGATGGTCGGCTCCTACACCAATGTGGTCGGCCTGCCGCTTTACGAGAGTGTCGCGCTGCTTTCCGGCGAGGGCTTCAAGGCGCACAAGAACTGGCACGTCGCGCGGCCATGAGCCCGGACGAAAAAGTAACGCCGCTCAGGCCAAAGCGTCCCTGCCCGGAATGCGGCAAGCCTTCCGTGCGCGAGTACTATCCGTTCTGTTCGGCGCGCTGCAAGGACATCGACCTCAATCGCTGGCTGAAAGGCGCCTATGTCATCCCCGGCCGCGACGAAGAGGAAGAAGACGAAGGCTCGCAGCAGGCCCCCTCGCCCAAAGACGAAGAGTGAGGGCACGCGGCAATTGGCCGTTTTCCGGCGATTTTTCTTTCCCGACGAAATCGACACCTAAGCGCTGGACAGGCCGAATTCCCATGCTATAACCCACGCGCTTTCAAGGGGTGCCGCCCGGCGCTCCGGTGAAACCCGGCGGGCGATCCCGTTAGCCGGCACAGGCCCAGATAGCTCAGTTGGTAGAGCAGCGGACTGAAAATCCGCGTGTCGGTGGTTCGAATCCGCCTCTGGGCACCA
>NZ_LPVS01000250.1:0-16172 GCF_014843905.1 Mesorhizobium silamurunense
CGACCGCGGTCGTGTCAGAAACTGCAGACTCAAGTCCTCGAATGGCGAGTTTTGATCCAAGCGACCTTATATTTGGCGGAAAGCGCCATCGCGAGGTGCTCGAAGCGACCTTCAAAGGTGCGAAGGAGCGGGTGGTAGTTCATTCGACCTTTATAACGGAAAATGCCCGAGACCGGCTGCCGCTCATTCTCGCAGCCGCAGGGCGGGGAGTGCGCATCGACATATTTTGGGGGCAGGAGGAGGACGACGACAAAATGAACTCTAGCCAGAATGCGATCGAATTTCTCAAGAAGGAACTCGCTGGCACTGGCAAGCGCGATCTAATCCGCATTCACCCATTTAGCACAGCTTCACACGCGAAGTTCCTAGTGGCAGATGATCGCACGAATGGCTGGGTGGGGCTCCTTGGCTCATGTAATTGGATGGCCTCATCTTTTGAGAGTTTCGATGCTTCCGTCCGATTGCGAGATTACAAGCTTCTTGGAGAACTCACGAATTGTCTTTCCATCATGGCCCATTCGCGGCTCGGTGTATGGAACGATACATCGCAAGACTTCGCGACTTTAAGCCGCCGGATAGCGGCCCTGCCCGAAAGAGGCGGTCGCAAAGCCCGCATGCGAATGCTGTACACCGGTGATCACAGCGAAGTTCCATTGATCGCCCGGAAGGAAGCGCGAGAGCGGGTTTTTGTAACAAGCCATCAGCTGGGCGTTGCCGGAAAGGCGGTTACCATTTTTCCGTTGTTGTCGGCGCTTGGCGAGAAGAGGTTGGACGTTGTTACGTATTATAGCAAAACAGCTGGCAGGCTCAGCGGGTTCGATGCGGCAGCCATCACCAGAGAGTATGCCCAACAGGGTTTTCAGGTAACGCCGGTCAGCAAGCCGCGGATTCATGCCAAAGTGCTGGGCTGGGACAATGATCACTTGGCCATTTCAAGCTTCAATTGGCTGTCTGTCGACCCTAATGAACAGAAGCCGATGAGAGAATTGGGCGTTTTGATAGAGAGCAATCGCATAGCTGAAAATTTCATGCGTACTTTGGAAAACGCGCAGCTAGCTTAGTCTCCGTCTCGGACGTGCGCGCTCCTGAGGTCTAAGGATAACCCGGTGATAAATCGTCTCTGGTGGGAGCACCTTGCCCCTAAGGTAATGCATCGCCGGTTCGACGAGATCGTTGAACGCCTCCGGTCTTGGTGCGCCACAGACTATGGAAAGATGTGGCTGACGTCGGCGCTCGCCCATGGGGGTGTGATGCGTGTTCAACCAGGACAGCTCATCCCCGTTTTCTCGCTCATTGCACTCGGAGACAGACCTTTCTTCATGCCGCCCCAACCTACCATGTTGGTAGGGCATCGATCGGTGGCGCCGACTATGCCCTTTCGCTCCGGAAAGCTACTGGCCGATGATGAATTGGCGCTGCAACCGGTAATTCGCATCGACGTGGTGGAAGATCCGGCCCTGTTGGAAGCGGCGCGTCTCGGACGGACGGCACTTGAAATTCCGGGGCTCAAGAAGCCAAGCACCGTCTTCAGCGTGCCGGCGAAGATAGTGCTCGCGCCCATAGGATGGCCCAAAAAGTCGTATGTCCTATACCAACACATTTTCGGCCGAGGCAACTCTTACCCCGACGACGGATACTTCTACGTCGGCGTGACAACGCGAAGTTGGCAGACGAGATGGAATGAACATCGCCGCGCGATCAACAGCGGGAGCCCACTGCGGTTTCATCGGCGGTTTTTGGAAGAACTGGAGAGCCACCGGATCACCTACATCCATCATAAGGTGATGGCAGTGACGACCGATATCGAAGCGCTCTATGCAACGGAGGAGTTTCTCGTCAAAGGGCATTGGCATGATGAACGGCGCTTGAACATGATCCCAGGCGGAAAGGAAGGTCTCCGCTATCTCCGCCAGAACGGAATGTTGGGCAGACACATCGTACCGAGCCCAGACGAGCGCGACAGGCTCGTGCTGAAGTGGATGCGCGATAACCCGCGAAAGGGTGTGCCTGCACCTTGGGTAAGTGAAAAGTGGAAAGACGATGCTTGGGCTACCGCCCAGATTTGCGGACGCGAAGCCCGGCTATCGGTCGAACAGGTTGCGGCCATCCGGCACCTATCAAACAATCACACCATCGCAGAAATAGCTGATAGGATTGGTGCGCTTAATACTTCGCAGGTGCAACGCGTGATCGAAGGCAAGACGTACTCTCGCGTGCAAACGTGAACCTCCGAGATAAAACGTCTCGCGGCTTTATTTAGCTCTTCAGCCTCGGAAGGTTGCGGGATCTAGATACAAAAACACGTCCCGCGCCCTCCGGTCGTACGTAGCGGGCATTTCCTGTCTTGCCGAGCCACGCGATCTTAGTCCGCCTGTGTAGAACGCGGACCATCCAATGACACCTACGAAGCTCCTGATTGG
Source organism: Mesorhizobium silamurunense (assembly GCF_014843905.1). Classification (NCBI taxonomy): domain Bacteria; kingdom Pseudomonadati; phylum Pseudomonadota; class Alphaproteobacteria; order Hyphomicrobiales; family Phyllobacteriaceae; genus Mesorhizobium; species Mesorhizobium silamurunense. Next base: position 2,421 of record NZ_LPVS01000250.1, read on the forward strand.
CCAGATCGCCGTCGTTTTCATAATCGTCGTTCTTGGCGTATGGGCGGCAACTCAGTGGTGCGCCCACATGCTGGGCCATCAGCCGCAGCTCGGCGCACCATGGTTTGCCGCAGCTGGCTGGCCGATCTACAAGCCCTGGAAACTGTTCGAATGGTGGTACCATTTCGACGCGTATGCGCCTGACATCTTCGACGAAGCAGGCATGCTTGCCTGCGCAAGCGGGTTCTTGGGGTGTGCTGCGGCTATTGTGGGCTCCCTTTGGCGCGCACGACAGAGAGGACTAGTCACCACCTATGGCTCCTCACGATGGGCAGCTACACTGGAGATCGAGAAGGCAGGGCTGTTTCGGTCGGCAGGCGTTTTCCTCGGCAAACTGAAGGATCGCTATCTTCGCCATGACGGACCGGAGCACGTCATGGCCTTTGCGCCTACACGTTCGGGCAAGGGCGTCGGTTTGGTTATCCCAACGCTTCTTGCCTGGACAGGATCGACCGTCATTCATGACATCAAGGGCGAGAATTGGCAGCTGACGTCTGGCTGGAGGTCGAAGTTCTCGTACTGCCTACTGTTCAATCCGACCGACTCAAGGTCAGCGCGCTACAACCCACTGCTGGAAGTGCGCAAAGGTCCGAACGAGGTCCGCGACGTCCAGAACATCGCTGACATCCTCGTCGATCCGGAAGGCGCGCTGGAGCGACGGAATCATTGGGAAAAGACCAGTCATTCACTCCTGGTCGGGGCCATCTTGCATGTGCTCTACGCCGAGGAGGAAAAGACGCTTGCCCGCGTTGCCACCTTCCTGTCGGATCCGCAACGCTCGTTCGCAGCGACACTGCAGCGGATGATGACGACAAACCATCTCGGTGCCACCGACAGGCCTCAGGTGCATCCTGTAGTGGCTTCGGCCGCACGTGAGGTGCTGAACAAATCTGAGAACGAGCGTTCCGGCGTTCTCTCGACTGCCATGTCTTTCCTCGGGCTCTATCGCGATCCGACTGTGGCTGCGGCAACTTCGGTCTGCCACTGGCGTATCGCCGACCTCATGGATGCCGAACGACCAATGTCGCTCTACCTGGTCGTGCCGCCTTCGGACATCTCGCGCACAAAGCCCCTGGTCCGACTGATCCTCAATCAGATCGGCCGGCGGCTCACCGAGCGATTGGAAGGCGATCCAAAGAAGAGCCGCAAACATCCACTGCTCATGATGCTCGACGAATTCCCGGCGCTCGGGCGGCTAGATTTCTTCGAGACCGCGCTCGCCTTCATGGCCGGCTATGGCATTCGCGCTTACCTGATCGCACAATCCTTGAACCAGATCTCGAAAGCCTATGGCGAAAACAACGCCATTCTCGACAATTGCCACGTACGGATTGCCTTTTCCTCCAATGACGAGCGCACCGCCAAGCGCATCTCAGACGCACTTGGTACGGCGACGGAACTGAGGTCCATGCGCAACTATGCCGGCCATCGGCTGGCGCCCTGGCTTTCGCACGTCATGGTGAGCCGGCAGGAAACTGCCCGCCCGCTGCTGACGCCGGGCGAGGTGATGCAGTTGCCGCCATCGGACGAACTGGTGCTGGTATCGGGATTGCCGCCGATCCGCGCCAATAAGCTGCGCTATTACCAAGATCAGAATTTCACCGAGCGGGTGCTGCCTTCGCCCGTCCTGCACGACGGTCCCTACGCGGACTGCCCTATGTGGCGCCCGGACGATTGGACCGGACAAGTACGCGGCGTCGATCGCCGGCTTGCTGCCGACAACGAAACCGCCAGCGCGGCAATTCAAGATGAGGGCGGTATCCAACAGCAGCGCCATCCGGGTTTGCCGGAGGAACACGCCGTCGTGACTCCGGAGCCCGATCAAGGTGATCTGTTCGTGCCCGCCGACGACGATAGTGAGGCACTTGTCGACAAGCGCGTCATGGATCGGATCTCTACCGCCGCGCGTGCCTACGGCATCAACGAGGGAAGGGGCGACGACAAGGACATCGTGCCCGGCTTCTGAAGCTCCATGACCGGCGTACTTCAGCGTAGATAACAGCCATAAGCGAATTTGAGCATCTGGCCGATGCTTGTTCCCGCCGCCGTACCCGCCGTGCGGCCAGTTGGAACAAGCCAAATGAAGCCGCACCGTATCCGTCATCAGTTTCTGCTTGAGCCTGGGCTAAGCGAGAAGCTGGACAACCTTAGCCGCGATCCATCGACGACCAAATCAGCGATCGTGGCGAAGGCGATCGAAGCCTTCATCGAGCGGCGTGGCGAGAACGAGCTCGACCGGCGCTACGGCGTAAGGCTCGACCGTCTTTCCCGCGACCTCGCTCATGTCAGGCGCGATGCCGAGATGATCCTGGAGAGCCTCGCACTTTTTATCCGCTTTTCGATCACGCTTCATGCTCATACGCCGGTCCCGGACAGGGCGACACAGGCGATCGCCCAGGAACGTTTCGACAAATTCGTCGAGCAAGTCGGCCGTCAGATCGCGTCGGGGAAACGGTCGCTTGGCAAGGACAATGGCGCGGGAGGGGAAGGATGAGCTCTCATCCGGAGGCCGACCATCGTCGCCGCGCAATGCTGCGCACCGCCATGGGCCCGGCGATCACCGAAGCCCTAGCCGATCCCTTGGTCATCGAGGTGATGGTCAATCCCGACGGTGCGCTGCGGCTCGACCGGTTGGGAGAGGGCCTGGTCGATACTGGCGTGCACATGCACCCATCCGAGGCGGAACGCATCGTCCGCCTTGTCGCTTCCCATGTGCGCGCCGAGGCGCATGCCGATAATCCGATCGTCAGCGCCGAACTGCCCTCGGGCGAGCGCTTCGAGGGGCTGTTGCCGCCAGTCGTACTGGCGCCATGCTTCGCCATTCGCAAGCCAGCGGCAAATCTCTACACGCTGGCCAACTATGTGGCCGACCGCATCATGCTGCCGCTGCAGGCCGATGCGCTGAGGAAGGCGGTGCGCGAGCGGCGCAACATATTGGTCGCGGGCGGCACGTCCTCGGGCAAAACCACGCTCGCCAATGCGCTGCTGGCCGAAGTCGCCGAATGCGACGAGCGGGTGATCCTGATCGAAGACACACGCGAGCTGCAGTGCGCTGCCAAGGACTGCGTTGCGCTTAGGACAAGACGGGGCTCGGTGACGCTTGCCGATCTCGTACGCTCGACGCTGCGGCTCAGGCCCGACCGCATCATCGTCGGCGAAGTCCGAGGTGCGGAAGCCCTCGACATGCTGAAGGCATGGAACACTGGCCACCCCGGCGGCATCGCCACGGTTCACGCCAATTCGGCGCGCTCCGCCCTCTACCGGATCGAGCAACTCGCCCAGGAAGCCGTCGTCACCGTTCCCCGCCGTCTCATAGCCGATGCCATCGATCTGATCGTCTTCATCGCCGGGCGCGGATCCTCGCGCCGCATCGACGCGATTGCCGAGGTCACCGGTCTCGACGGCAGCGGCGATTACGCTGTCGCCCCGCTCACGCTTCCCCAACTCCAGCAGCTTTGAAAGGTCACTTCATGCGCAAGAAGCTTCGCTTTCTTTCGTCCACCGCGCTCGCGTTTTGTCTTACGGCCTCGGCTCACGCGGCCGGCTCCGGCATGCCATGGGAACAGCCGCTGCAGCAGATACTGGAGTCGGTGCAGGGACCGGTCGCCAAGATCGTCGCGGTGATCATCATCATCACAACGGGCTTGACCCTTGCCTTCGGTGACACCGCAGGCGGATTCCGCCGGCTCATCCAGATCGTCTTCGGCCTGTCAATCGCCTTTGCGGCATCGAGCTTCTTCCTCTCCTTCTTCTCTTTCGGTGGCGGGGCGCTCGTCTGATGGTCGCGGGCGAGCAGCATATCGAGGGCTTCGAGGTTCCAGTCCACCGGGCGTTGGCCGACCCGATCCTGCTCGGCGGTGCGCCGCGGGCGGTCGCGATCCTCAACGGCACGGTGGCCGCGGCAATCGGCCTGGGCTTGCAACAATGGATTGCCGGGCTGGTGCTCTGGCTTGCCGGCCACACACTCGCGGTCTTCGCCGCAAGGCGCGATCCGGACTTCGCCACAGTGCTTGTCCGCCACCTTCGTCTCAAGGGGTGGCTTGCATGCTGAATCTTTCGGAATATCGCGGCAAAGCCGACCGGCTTGCCGATCATCTGCCGTGGGCCGCACTTGTTGCGCCGGGCATCGTGCTCAACAAGGACGGCAGCTTCCAGCGAACTTTTCGGTTCCGCGGCCCCGATCTCGAAAGCGCGACGGAAGCCGAGCTCGTCGGCATCTGCGCGCGGGCAAACAATGCGCTCAGACGCCTTGGCTCGGGCTGGGCATTGTTCGTTGAAGCCGAGCGGATCGAAGCGCTGGGCTATCCGAATTCTCGCTTTCCCGACGCGGCGTCATGGCTGGTCGACGAAGAACGCCGCGCGGCCTTCGAGGGCAAGGTCGCGCATTTCGAAAGCCTCTACCATCTGACCTTGCTGTTCATGCCACCGCCGGACAGCCAGGCACGGGCGGAAAGCGTGCTCGTCGACTCGCATCATTCAGAAGGCGAAAGAGACTGGCGCCAGGAGATGGCGCGGTTCCGAGACGAGACCGACCGGGTTCTGGATCTTCTGTCGGGCTTCATGCCCGAGGTGCGCGCCCTCGACGATGCCGAGACGCTGGCCTATCTGCACGGCACAATCTCGACCCGTCGCCATCCGGTCGCCGTGCCGGAAACACCGATGTATCTGGACGGCATCCTGGTCGATGCGCCGCTTACCGGCGGCTTGGAGCCGATGCTGGGTGAGCAACATCTTCGCACACTCACCATCCTCGGCTTTCCGAACGTTACACGGCCCGGAATCCTCGACGCACTCAACAACCAGGATTTCGCCTATCGCTGGATGACGCGCTTCATTCCGCTCGACAAGACCGAAGCCACGAAGACGCTGACGCGGTTGCGGCGGCAGTGGTTTGCTAAGCGCAAATCGATCGTCGCGATCCTACGCGAGGTTGTGACCAACGAACCGGTCCCGCTCGTCGACAGCGATGCCGACAACAAGGCGCTCGATGCCGACGAAGCACTTCAGGCCCTGGGCGGCGATCATGTCGGCTTCGGCTATCTCACGACGACCGTGACGGTATGGGACGAGGATCGCCAAGCCGCCGCAGAGAAACTTCGTTCGGTCGAACGCATCATCAATGGGCTCGGCTTTACCACGATCCGTGAAAGCGTCAATGCGGTCGAGGCCTGGCTCGGCTCATTGCCCGGCCATGTCTATGCCAATGTTCGCCAGCCGCTCGTTCACACACTGAATCTCGCCCATCTCATGCCGCTCTCCTCGGTATGGGCCGGCTCAGCAACGAACGAGCATCTCGCCAAGGTTACCCAGACCGACGCCCCGCCGCTTCTCGTGGCCGAGACCAGCGGATCGACACCGTTCCGGCTTTCCACGCATATCGACGATGTCGGCCACATGCTGATCGTTGGTCCGACCGGCGCCGGAAAGTCGGTTCTGCTTGCGCTGATCGCTCTTCAGTTCCGACGCTACGCCGGCGCCCAGGTCTATCTCTTCGACAAAGGCAATTCGGCCCGTGCGGCGACTCTTGCCATGGGTGGAGAGCACCATGCACTCGGCGCGGACGGGGCGCTTTCCTTCCAGCCGTTGCGCGACATCAACGACCAGGCTGCCCGCAGCTGGGCGGCCGAATGGGTCGCCGGCCTCATTGCCCATGAGAACGTCGCAGTTACCCCAGAAGTTAAGGAGGCGATCTGGTCGGCACTCACCAGCCTTGCTACCGCGCCGGCGCAGGAACGCACGCTGACCGGCCTGTCGGTCCTGCTTCAGTCCAATGGGCTGAAGTCTGCGTTGATGCCCTACACGCTCGACGGCCCCTTCGGTCGGTTGCTCGACGCCGATGATGATCGGCTGGCCTTGTCGGATGTGCAATGTTTCGAGACTGAGGAGCTGATGCACAGCCAAGGCGCTGTGCTGCCTGTGCTCTCCTATCTGTTTCATCGGCTGGAGGAGCGATTCGACGGACGGCCGACGCTGCTCATGCTTGATGAGGCCTGGGTCTATCTCGACAATCCGCTGTTTGCCGCCCGTATCCGCGAATGGCTGAAAGTGCTGCGCAAGAGAAACGTGTCGGTCATCTTCGCCACGCAATCGCTTGCCGACGTCGCCGGCTCTGCAATAGCGCCTGCAATCATCGAGAGCTGCCCACAGCGTATTTTCCTTCCCAATGACCGTGCCGTGGAACCGCAAGCGCGGGCGGCCTATGAGCGCTTTGGTCTGAACGAGCGGCAGATCGACCTCATCGCCCGCGCCACGCCGAAGCGGCAATACTATCTCCAATCGCGTCGCGGCAACCGGCTCTTCGAGCTGGGCTTGGGTCCCATCACACTCGCGCTTTGTGGCGCCTCCGATCCAGCCACGCAGACCCTTATCGACAGGGTCCTGTTCGAGCACGGACAGGACGGCTTTGCCTCCCACTTCCTGAATTCGCGCGGCCTCGATTGGGCCGTCGAACTTCTTCTGCAATTCCCTCAACCAGACAAGGAGCAATCGTCATGATGGGACGCCGCCTTTTCACCAGCCTGATCACAGTTTCTCTGATCGCCAAACCCTTGGCCGACTATGTTCAGCCAGCCTATGCCCTGATCGTCTTCGATCCGTCGAACTATGCGCAAAACGTGCTGTCGGCGGCACGCGCATTGGAGCAGATCAACAATCAGATCCAATCGCTTCAGAACCAAGCAACCGTGCTACAGAACATGGCGCGCAACCTTCAGAGCCTGGATTTCTCTTCCGTGGGCCAACTCACCGGCGCGCTCCATCGCATTGATGGGCTCATGGACCAGGCAAGCGGCCTGAGCTTTGATCTAGGCAAACTTCAGGACCAGTGGCGCAGTCAATACCCGGAAAGCTACGACGCCACGATCAAGGTCAGCGACGTGGCAAGCGCCGCGCGCGAGCGTTGGCAGAGCGCCCTGCAGGCGTTCCGCCAGACCATGGGTGTGCAGTCGCAGATCGTCGAGAACGTCCGCGGCGACGGCGACCTGCTTGCCGATCTCGTCAACCGTAGCCAGGGCGCGGCAGGTGCGCTTGAGGCAAGCCAGGCCACCAACCAGCTGATCGCGCTTTCGACCAAGCAGCAGATGCAAATCCAGACGCTGCTCGCGACGCAGTTTCGAGCTGAGGCCGAGGATGCCGCCCGCAAGGCCCAGTCCGAGGAAGCCGCCCGCGAGATGACGAAGCGCTTCCTGGGCACCGGCACGGCCTATCCCGGCAACTGATCACCAGCTCTTTACGACGAGGAAGGCGGCGGCATGAACGACCTCGGGGTCATCGATCGCTTTATGGAGACCTTCATCCGCTACATCGACAGCGGATTCGGGCTGCTCTCTGGCGATGTCGCCTTCCTCACCACGACCCTGATCGGCATCGACATCACGCTAGCCGGTCTGGCCTGGGCGTTCGGCGGCGAACCCAACATTCTCGGCCGCCTCATCCGCAAGGTGCTCTATGTCGGCGTCTTCGCCTTCATCCTGAACAATTTCAAGAGCCTCGCCGACATCATCTATCGGTCCTTTGCCGGTCTCGGCATCAACGCGTCCTCAGGCAATCTCTCCGCTGACAATCTCCTGCATCCAGGCCGCATCGCCGCCACCGGTTTCGAGGGCGCTTGGCCGCTGCTCGATCAGGCAAGCCAGCTCCTGGGCTTCCCCGAAATCTTCGGCAACGCGCTCACCATCTTCGTGCTGCTCGTGGCCTGGTTCCTGGTCATCATCGCCTTCTTCATTCTCTCGATCCAGCTCTTCATCACCATCCTGGAGTTCAAGCTCACCACGCTGGCCGGCTTCACCCTGGTCCCGTTCGCGCTCTGGAACCGGTCGGCGTTTCTCGCCGAGCGCGTGCTGGGCAATATCATCTCGTCGGGCATCAAAGTGATGGTGCTCGCCGTCATCGTCGGCATCGGTTCCACACTCTTCGGTCAGTTTGCTTCCGCGCTGCAAGGGAAGGAGCCGGATCTGGCCGCCGCCATGTCCCAGGTGTTGGGCGCGCTTGCGCTGTTGGGGCTCGGCATCTTCGGACCTGGGATCGCTTCGGGCCTTGTTTCCGGTGCCCCTCAGCTCGGCGCGGGCGCCGCACTGGGTACCACCGCAGCCGCAGCCGGTGCATCGCTCGTTGCCGGAGGCGCCGCGTTTGCCGGAACGCGCATGGCGACCGGAGGCGGGCTCGCTGCAGTCCGTGCCGGCACGACCATGGGATCGGCTGCTTCCGCTGCTTGGCAGATCGGGCGTGCAACCTCATCCGACTCCGGCATGTCCGGCGTGGCTGCCGGTATGCACGGCGTGGCGGGTGCCGCCGGCGGCGCCGCGATGCGGGCAGCGCGATCTGCTGCGGGAACCTTCGGACGCAACGCCGATGCCGGGCGCGAAGCCGCATGGACCGCGACGGGCGGTACGCCAACGTCGTCAATGATTGGGCGCACTGCCGGCGCAGGCCCCAATGCCGCGCCGACATGGGCAAGGCGCTTGCGTTCCGAACAGAACGCCCGTGCACATCGCCATGCGGCCGCGCAGGCCGTCCGAGATGGCGACAAGCCGGGCGGCAGCGCCAATCCCTCACTCAACGACAAGGACGACTAGATGCTCTTCAAGCGACCCGTTCAACGATACGGCAAGACGCCCGAGCCGGTCACACCGTACCAGAAGGCCGCCCAGCTCTGGGACGAGCGCATCGGCTCATCTCGAGTTCAGGCCAGGAACTGGCGGCTGATGGCGCTCGGTTGTCTTGCCTTAGCGGCTGGACTTTCCGGCGGACTCGTGTGGCAGTCGACACAGAGCCGGGTTGTGCCCTACGTCGTCGAAGTCGACCGGTTCGGCGAGGCGCGCGCCGTTGCTCCGGCAGTCCGAGACTACGAGCCCTCCGATGCCCAGATCGCCTGGCATCTCGGCCGCTTCATCCAGAATGTCCGTTCCGTTTCCACTGATCCAGTGCTGGTCAGGCAGAACTGGCTGGCAGCTTATGACTTTGCCACCGACCGGGCAGCGCTCTTCCTCAACGAATACGCCAAGGCGAACGACCCCTTCGGTCAGATTGGCACGCGCAGCATATCCGTGCAGGTGACCAGCGTAGTCCGGGCTTCCGATAGCTCGTTCCAGGTCAAATGGACCGAGCAGGTCTTTGAGCGGGGCAGCCTCGCCAGCACGACGCGCTGGACCGCGATCCTCACCATCGTGATCCGGCCACCAAGCAATACGGACCAGCTGCGCAACAATCCGCTCGGCGTCTTCATCAACGCCATCGATTGGTCACGCGAGCTCGACAGCGCCGCGCCGACATCCGTTTTCCCAAAGGAGCCCGCCGATGACAAATAGAGTCCCATCGTTCCGTAACGCGCTAATCCTTTCTGCGTCCGCAGCCATCCTCTCCGCCTGCGCGTCGAAGCCGGTGCCGCCGCCCGAGATTTCCTATGACGCTGCCGACTTCGAACCGGCGGCAATCGAGAAGGTGCCGGAGAAGCCTGTCAAGATCGTCGAGGTGCCAAAGCCGTTGCCGCTACCCGGCCAGTTGCAGCCCAATCCGGGTAAGGTCGCCGCCGCCGAAGACAAGCGCTCTCCTGAAGAACGTGTCGCCGATGCCAACAAGGCGGCGACGCAGCAACCCACCAAGTACGGCTATGTCAACGCGGTGCAGGTCTTTCCCTTCACCGATGGCGCGCTTTACCAGCTCTATGCCGCGCCAGAGCGCGTCAGCGATATTGCTCTACAGCCGGGCGAGAAACTGACAGCCGTGTCGGCCGGTGACACCGTGCGCTGGGTCATAGGCGATACCGCCAGCGGCACCGGTGACAATCAGCGCACCCATGTGTTGGTAAAACCTTTCGCGTCAGGGCTTACCACCAATCTCGTTATCACAACGGACCGTCGGACGTATCATCTGCAGCTTCAAAGCACCGAGAAGACGGCAATGGCGGCGATCTCCTGGACGTACAGCGAGGACCAGATCATAGCGCTCCGCCAGCGTAACGCTCAGGCCGAGGCCGCGATGCCGGTGGCGTCGAATCTGGCGCTGGAGAACATTCGCTTCCGCTACTCGATTAGCGGCGATACGCCGCCCTGGAGGCCGACGCGCGCCTTTGATGACGGCAGCAAGGTTTATATCGAATTCCCGCGCCGTATCGATCAGGGTGAGGCGCCGCCGCTCTTCATCGTCGGCGCTGACGGCGGCAGCCAGCTCGTCAACTACCGCATGCGCGGCAACTATTACATCGTCGATCGCCTCTTCGCCGCCGCTGAACTGCGCCTGGGCACCAAGCAACAGCAGGTGGTGCGCATCACGAGGACTGACGGCCGGCAGCTGCCGCGGCGGACTTCACTCTTTGCGCGATCCAGCAGGTAAGGGGAACGCTCATGACCGATACTTCCAGACCCGATGCTCCGCCGAAACTCGATCCCGAGCAGTTGCAATTGCGAGCTTCGCCCCGTCGTGCTGTGCGTTTCAGGCGCGGCGTGATCATCGCTATCGCTGCTGTCGGATCCGGTGCCATTCTGGGCGTCACGGTGATCGCGCTTCAGGGACCGGCATTGCGCATCAGACAGCAGGCGGAAGACCTCCACAACACTGAGCGCAAGCCAACCGCCGAGGGACTCGACACGCTTCCCAAGGACTATTCCGGAATGAAGCCGAAGCCTCCTGTGCTCGGACCACCTCTGCCCGGCGACCTCGGCCGTCCCATCCTTGAACGTCAACGTCAGCTTGGCATAGCGCCGGGGCAGGAGGCGTCGGCCGAGGAGCAGCGGCTTGCTCAGCAGGCGATCGAGGCGCGCGAGTCGCAAGTCCTGTTCCGGATCGAAAACCGGCCTGGGGAAACGAATGTCGCCGACAATGCGCACGGAGCGCAGCCGCCGTTTGAAGCACCGCTTGCGCAACCCGGTGCGGGTGGCGCGCGAGCTTCCGTGGCGCCGACCGAGGGTGACCAGAACAATCAGCAGCGCAAGCTCGACTTTGTCAGCCAGCAGAGCACGAGTGGGATTTACAATCCGCATGCGCTGCAAACGCCGGCTTCGCCCTATACACTGATGGCGGGCAGCGTGATCGCAGCAAGCCTCATCACCGGGATCAATTCCGACTTGCCCGGCCTCGTCGTCGCGCAGGTCACCGAGAATGTGCACGACACGGTCACCGGCAGCATCTTGCTCATTCCGCAAGGCTCGCGGCTGATCGGCACCTATGACAGCGTTGTCGCCTTCGGCCAAAAACGTGCGCTACTGGTCTGGCAACGCGTTCTGCTGCCCGATGGCTCTTCGATCGAAATCGACAACCTGCCCGCGACGGACACTGCCGGCTACGCGGGGCTTGAGGACAAGGTGGATTTCCATACTTGGCAGCTGATCAAGGGCGTTGCGCTAGCCACGCTGCTGGGTGTCGGCACCGAGTTGAGCTTTGGGGACAATGAAAGCGACCTGGTCAAGGCGATCCGAGAATCCACTCAGCAGAACGTCAGTCAAGCCGGCCAACGCATCACCGAAAAGAACCTCAATATCCAACCCACAATTACGGTGCGCCCTGGTTGGCCGCTGCGCGTCATCGTGCACAAGGATCTTGTGCTGCGGCCATACGCGGGTTGATTAGGAGTGGCTCATGGCGAACCTGAAACTTGGAAAGCTTCCAGACCGAACACCTTCCAAGGTCACCGTCACTGTCAGCGCTGAGCTGAACCAAGCGCTGAAGGACTATGCGGCGCTATATCGCCAGACCTATGGCGAATCGGAATCAGTTGCGGAACTGATCCCCTTCATGCTGTCAGAGTATCTAGAAAGCGACCGAGCGTTTGCTAAGGCAAGAAAGGAAGGCTTATCCGCTACAGGCACGTCGGAAAAGTCGCGGCGCCAACCCGGTTCGCATTCCGAATAGCCGAACGCCAAACTGGGTCTAGCCAAACCATGGCGCGTGCCGCCGAATTTCCCGGTTCTCTAACGTCGCTGGCAGAGCTCGAACGATTTCTGGCTGTTGCGGCCTATTTGGTCGTTCGTCATGGCGAAACTTACACGCCGACATTCGAGCGGCTTGAGCATGAGCTTGAAGAAGCGCGGCGGCGGCTTGGGATCCGAGACCGGGCCCGGCACGTGCTAGCCGAACTGATCCAGAATGGGGGCCCCGCAGGAGCAAAAGCGATAGCCCAACTGCGATATGCGCCCCAAACTTCGATTGAGAGCGGAATTAACGTCAACCCGTCATCGCGAAATACGTGAAGCTGTCCGACACCGATCGATTTCAAGTATCGAACCTGCAACCGCACAACATAAAAAACTGCTGATTAGGCACCGTGGCATCAGCCCCCTTCAGGAGGGACGAACGCGATCCTTTGCAGCCACTCGCGCTTCTGGGCCAAGGATGGCCCGGCACCGTATTTCGGTCGAATCCATTTGTGGCCCATCAAGGAAGCGATAACTTTCTCGGGCGCCTCAACTGCCGTTAGTCGATCCTCAAAAGTGTGTCGTAGGCTATAGAGACTATGCTCCGATGTAGGCAGGAGTTTCTTGTTGGTAAGCACCTTATTGACCAGCGCCGAAAGCGAGGCTGCCTTGTCACGGTAGCGGGGGAAGCCCTCCGGATGGAGCTTTATCGCTTCAAGCGCGCAGCCGACTAGAGGGATGTCACGCGCTGAATGATCGGTCTTCAACCGACGCCCATTGGGGCGCACCTGCACGTGCGGGATTTCGTGATCGAGGTGGATTGTTTCCGTGGTGAGGTTTGCTGCTTCAGAGAGCCTGAGTCCGGTGTCGGCAATTAGATAGACGAGATGGCGCGCCTCCTCGTTCAGCCCGTCCAGTGCGCCTTTCGCGAGAATCTCTCCCTGCACGAACTGCGCCGTGAACGCCGCGCGTTGAGCCGCGACGGCACCGGAGAGCCGCAGTTGATGGAAAACCGGCTCCAGTTTGAGCTGATAGGTGAGGTCGACGACACGCAGCATCTTGGAGAGGTGGCCGATGTCCTTGTTGGCCGTACCGATATCGAGGCCACCGCCAACGATCCGCTTCTGCCACCACTCGCGGAAGGCGACCGCATCATCCCGTGTCAGGCGAGCGATCTCTTTGTCGCCGATGACGCCAATCAAGTTTGCGATCGCTCGCGTCTTCGGATTGCGCCACTTCTTTACCTGGTTTGGCGACATGGCCAGCAGGGTCTGTTGCTCGATCGTTTCGAACTCCTTGACAAGGCCGCTCAGGCGCAGTGCTGGCCGCTGCTCTCCGCCCATCACCGCAGAGACGTCCTTTGCGTCCTCGACTGCATTCTTATCGAGAAGCAGCTTGATGCGAGCCATGAGTTCGTCGAGAGGGCCCGCCGCCAGTTCCTCATTGGTCCGATAAGCCACCCCGAACGATCGCGCACGCTTCCTCACAGCCTCGAAGCGCAGCGCCGCCTCTGCCGACTGGCCATCGCCAAGTCTGCGCCAATACGCCTCGAGCCCGGCGCCGAGGCTGCGCACCGCGTCCCGGGCCCGTATACCACGCGGATCGTCGGCAACGGCGACCCCAGTGGAAATGCGCACCAGGCCGCGCGGATCATAGGCCGCGAATTTCTTCGGAACCCGCCGCACGAGATACCAGATGCCATCACGTTTGTGCGGCCTTGACGCCGCAGATCGTCGCATTAGCCAACTCTAATGTTACACAGTTTGTTACACAGAAAGAGATATGTTTCGATCTTGAGCAGTCAAGAGTCACAACGAACTTTTTGAAAACAAACGGTTTTTAGCTGAGTGAGCTGGCGGAGAGAGCG
>NZ_LPVS01000249.1:0-16611 GCF_014843905.1 Mesorhizobium silamurunense
CTACCTCACCACACGCGCCCATCCCGCGCAGCGGGTTCGTTCTTCGGCCCACTGCGGTCACTGGAGAACTGGTGGCGAATGGCGGCCTGAATTCGCCACGCGGTCCGCTGTTGCGCATCGCCACAAATGTAGCGCCAATCATGATAGAGATAGAGCGCGGCGGGCTCCAGATTGTGGGAAGCGCCGTTGACGCGTAGCACCGCGCAGCGTCCGCCGGGGATCACACCCGCCTTCATCTGCTCGTCATTCGCCTCGATCGGCTGGTCCCGACACAGATGTCGATGCTGTATTCGGCCGGGACCGCGGGATTCCTCTCGGAACGGAAGACGGTGAAGGTCGGGCTTGTCTCGGGCGGCAAACCGGCGGCCTTGCGCCAGGCGATGAACCGCTGGATGGTGTTCCCGAGCGTCGCCCGGTCGCCCCAGTGCTCCATGATCGCCACTGGCGGCATCAGCTAGTCGCTCATAGCCGTAACGTGCTCGACCGATCTTGCGGTTTGGGGCGGATCAACCGAGAACGTCGTGTCCGCGAATCAAAAATAGACCATTGCATTCGCTCGGAAAAGCGAGCCGCGCAACGAGCGGCTCGCCTTGTTCAAATCAGGCAGCATCCTTCGCCCGATAGGCGTCGGGAAGAATGAAGACTTCGTCGGCGCGGCCGTAGCCTCCATCGGGAACTTCTTCGATCAGCACCATGGTGTAGGGACGCACACCCTCGCCGAAATAGTCGACGAACATCTGCGTGGTCCTGTGGACGAGGTCTTCCTTCTGCGCTTTTGTGAGGGCGGCTTCGGGCGTCTTGAAGTTGGCAAAGGGCATTTCCGGGGTTCCTTTCGGATTGGATTTCACAGTGCTGGATGGAGAAGGTCGACGAGGCCAATGCGCTCCAGAAGCTGCGCCCGGACGCGGTCGGCGACGCCATTGACGATGGTCGCGCCGTCATCGGACGGATCGATATGGACACGGAACGGCCGGCGACCATGCGGCATGGCGACGAGATCGACGATGGCACGAGCGACTTCCGAGGGATCGGCATCGGCGGGTTCCAGCCCGGCAAGACCTTTGAGTGCCTGATCATCCACGCCGGCATAAGGTCCAGACCAATAGGCGGCCGCACGCTCGGCGTCGGCGGGCTTGCCTGAATGGGCGAAATGCTCAGTGCCCTTGGTGAAGGCGCCCGGCACCACGATGCTCGTCTCGATGCCGAAACGGGCAAGTTCCAGCGCGTAGCTTTGTGCCAGCGAATCCAAGCCCGCCTTGGCGGCGAAGTAAGGCGCGAGAAACGGAGGCGTCCCGCCACGCGTGCTGGTCGATCCGATCCATATCATGAGGGCCTGGCCGAGCGAGCGCATGTTGGGAAGGACTGCCCGGTTGACGCGCTGGGTGCCGATGACATTGACGTCGTAGAGCGCCGCCAGTTGCTCCGGCGTGAAGGCTTCGGTCGGTCCGAACACCATATGGCCGGCATTATGGATGACGACGTCGATCCTGCCGGCTTCCGTGAGGATGGTTTTGACGGCAGCCTCGATCGACGGTTCCGACAGCACGTCGAGCGCGATGGCGCCAAGCGCCAATTTCTCGTCGCGCGCCAGCCTTTCCATTTCGGCGGCCGCGGCGCCGCCACGCGCCTGCGGATCGCGCATCGAGGCATAGACCCGGTGACCGGCTCTGGCGAGCGCCTTCGCCGTCATGGCACCAAAGCCGCTCGACGCGCCGGTGATGAGGATTGTCTGCTGCACATTCGCCTCCTAGATAGCACCGCCATTGGCGCGGATGACCTGGCCGTTGACCCATTGGCTGTCCGGACCGGCGAGGAAGGCGACCAGCCCGGCTATGTCGTCGGGTTGGCCAAGGCGACCGAGCGGAATGAGTTTCGTTATCGCCTCGATCTGCGCGGCGCTCTTGCCGTCCGTGAAGAGATCCGTTTCGACCGGACCTGGCGCGACGGCATTGACCGTGATGCGGCGCGGGCCGAGTTCCTTGGCCAGAATACGCGTCATGGCTTCGACGCCAGCCTTGGTTGCGGCGTACACGCCGTAGGCAGGCTGGTAGAAGCCCACCACGCTGGAAGAGAAGTTGATGATGCGTCCGCCCTCGTTCAGGCGCCGGGCGCTTTCGCGCATGCCCCGGAACGTCCCGCCGAGATTGATGGCTAGCTGGCGTTCGAACTGGGCGTCGTCGGTCTCCGCAATTGGCGACAGCTTCATCATGCCGGCGTTGTTGACGAGAATGTCGACCCCGCCGAAGGCTCTTTCAGCCGCATCGAACAAAGTGCCCATGGCGCCCGGTTCTCCGATATCGGCCTGGACCGCGAGAGCGGTACCGCCGGCGGCTTCGATGGCGGAAACGACCTCCTCGGCGGCGTCCTTGCCGCGCGCATAGTTGATGACGACGGCAAGGCCGCCCTGGGCGAGCCGTTTGGCGATCGCCGCGCCAATGCCCCTCGACGCGCCGGTCACGATCGCCGTTCTTGTCTTCTGCATGATTGATCTCCGTTCGTTGTTGTCGAGCGGATATAGACGGTCGCACCTCCCGGATAATCAGCCCGCTATTGACAGCAGTATTCGGATAGAGCGAACAATCGAAATATGGATCGACTCGACAGGATGCGGCTGTTCGTTCGCGTGGTGGAGCGGCGCAATTTCACCGCGGCAGCAGCCGATCTCGGCCTGCCGCGCTCGACTGCGACCGAAGCGATCAAGCAGCTGGAAGACCATCTCGGAACAAGGCTGCTGGACAGGACCACGCGTCACGTCGCCACAACGCTCGATGGGCAGGCCTATTACGAGCGCTGCCTTTCAATCCTCGGCGAAGTGGAGGATGCCGAGGCCGGGTTCCGCAGCGCCGAACCGCGCGGCCTGCTTCGCATCGATGCGCATCCGCTGCTCACGCAAAGATTCCTGCTGCCGCAGTTGCCTGCGTTCCTCGAACGCTATCCTGAGATCGATCTCCATATCGGCCAGGGCGACCGGCTGGTCGACCTGGTGCGCGAAGGCGTCGATTGCGTCATTCGCGCCGGCCAACCGCAGGACAGCGGCATGATCATGCGGCGGTTGGCGATGATTGGCGAAGTCACCTGCGCGAGCCCAGCCTATCTGACGCGCCACGGGGTGCCGGCATCACCCGAGGCGCTGGAAGGCCACCAGGCCATCGGTTTCGTCTCCTCGCGCACCGGCGAGGTCCTGCCGCTGGAGTTCACGATCGGCGCCAAGGTGCATCGGATTGCGTTGCCGGGCCGGGTGAGGGTCAACAATTCGGATACGGCGGCGGAGTTGGCGCGGTTGGGCTTTGGGCTTCTGCAGGCGCCACGCTATCGACTCGAAAAGGATCTGGCGGACGGGACACTGGTCGAGGTGCTCAAGGATTTTCCGCCGACTCCCACGCCGTTGTTCGCGCTCTATCCGCAGAACCGGCAGCTCGCTCCACGGCTACGCGCCTTCCTGGAGTGGGCATCCCGCATTTTCGCCGAGGCAAGGCTTTAGAGACCGGAACGGTGCCGACCGGGGTAACCACCGTCGCCTACGCTTGACACTCAGCTGTTGCGCGTTGCCACGAAAGTCGCAGCCGCCTTCAGCATATCCGCCTGCTCGCCATAAGGCTCCAGCAGCGCATGCGCCTGGTCGATGAGGCCGTGGAGCTGTTCGCGCGCCCAGTCGGTGCCATGCAGGGCGGCAAGCGTCGCCTTGCCGGCGGCGGCATCCTTCTTCGTCGCCTTGCCCATCTGCTCAGCATCGGCGGTGAGGTCGAGCAGGTCGTCGGCGAGCTGGAAGGCAAGGCCGATCGCCGAGCCGAATTCCGCCAGTGTTTCACGATCGGCGGGCGCCGCTCCGGCGACGATGGCGCCGGCTTCGCAGGCGAAGCGAATCAACGCGCCGGTCTTCATCGCCTGCAGGCGGATGATACCGGCTTCGTCCGGGCGCTTGCGCTCGGCTTCGAGGTCGAGCGTCTGGCCGCCGACCATGCCGCCGGCGCCGCTGGCGCGGGCGAGCGCCAGCACAAGTGTTGCCCGGCGCTCGGCCGGCAGCGCGGTCGCCTCGTCGGCGATGATGTCGAAAGCCAGCGTCAGCAGCGCGTCGCCGGCAAGGATTGCGTTCGCCTCGTCGAAGGCCTTGTGCACGGTCGGCTGGCCGCGGCGCAGATCGTCGTCGTCCATGGCCGGCAGATCGTCATGGATCAGCGAATAGCAATGCACGCATTCGAGCGCCGCCGCGACGCGCATCGCCGCCTCGTTATCCGCCGAAAACAGCGCCGCACTTTCCATGACCAGAAAAGGGCGGAGCCGCTTGCCGCCGTTGAGCACGCCATGGCGCATCGCCGCCATCAGGCGCTCCGGCCGGGCGATCTCACCGGAAAGCGGGCGCGGATCGAGGACCTGCCGCAGCAGCGCCTCGACCGTGGCGGCGCGCGCGAAAAGCGCGGATTCGAAGGCCATTTGGTCGTCTTTCATCATGGCTGGGACCGGTAGCCGACACTCAGACATTGCGCAAGAAGCCTCGCGCCATTATGCCGGAGTAGCGGGTGGCACGGGTGGGGCGGCTTGACGGAACCGATCGTCGAATATGAAAGCGAAGGGCTGGACATGGCGCGGCCGCGGCGCCTGAACCGCGCCGGTCTCAAGCGCCTTGGACGGCGCTGCCTGGTCGCGGCGATGGTTCTGGCGGCGATCCCGGTCGTGCTCACCTTCCTCTATCTGCCGCCCTTTGTGCATCCTGTCTCGACGCTGATGCTGAAGGACCTCGCGACCTTCTCCGGCTACGACCGGCGCTGGGTGTCGATCGATGACGTGGCGCCGGTGCTCATGCATTCGGTGATCATGTCGGAGGACGGGCAGTTCTGCTTCCACCGCGGCGTCGATCTCGGCGAATTGCGCGGCGTGGTCGACGATGCGCTTGCCGGCGAGGCGACGCGTGGCGCCTCCACCATCACCATGCAGACGGTGAAGAACCTGTTCCTATGGTCGCGGCCGCTGGGCAGCGTACGCAAGGTGGTCGAACTGCCTTTAGCCGTCTATTTCGATGCGGTGATGTCGAAGCGTCGCATCATGGAGATCTATCTCAACATCGCGGAGTGGGGACCTGGCATCTACGGCATCGAGGCCGCCGCGCAGCATCATTTCGGCGTCTCGGCCAAGCAATTGTCGCGCCGGCAGGCAGCACTACTTGCCGTCAGCCTGCCCAACCCGATCGCGCGCAATCCGGCGAAGCCGGGGCCGGGGTTGCGGCGGCTCGCCAATCTGATCGAGCGGCGCGCGGGCAGGTCCGGAGCGTATGTGGGTTGCCTGGATTAGGGTGAAGCGGCGCCGGCTCAAAAAATTTCGCGAGCGGCGCTGGCCAAAACGGCGCTAGGCGTGTATAGGCACCCGACTTTCTCAGATTATGGCCTCGATGCGGCCCTTTCGCGAGGGTTGCCGGGGCATTTTGACCATCTAATGGAGCATATCCATGGCCGTTCCAAAAAGAAAAACCTCTCCGTCGAAGCGCGGCATGCGCCGCTCGGCCGACGCCCTCAAGGCCCCGACCTATGTCGAGGACAAGAATTCCGGCGAAATGCGCCGCCCGCATCACATCGACCTGAAGACCGGCATGTATCGCGGCCGCCAGGTGCTGGAGCCGAAGGAAAGCTGAGAAGCTTCCACGGTTTGTGACATGTCGAAGGACCGGCCTCTGGCCGGTCTTTTTGCGTTTGTGCCGTTTTAAGCCTCAGGCTGGCCGGGGCAGCGTGTTTCCCTATGCCAAAGAACGCGGCGCTGGTGGCAATATCCGCCGGGGCCGAGGTGCTGTATCTCCTCAACATGGTCGACGCCATGTCCCGCCACGTCGGGGTGATGGGTGCAGGCAGGGCCCGGCGTCAGCACCCAACGGCATCGAGGCGGAGGAACCACATGTCTAAGCTCACCACCGCGCCGCGCGATGTCTTCCGGACGTTCATGAACTTTCCGCTGGTCGAGGACCTCGACGCGCTGAAGGCCGATGTCGCGATCATCGGCATGCCCTACGGCGATCCCTATACGTTCGACGAGCTGATCAATGACCAGACCAACGCGCCGACCGCGGTGCGGCGGGCCTCGCAATGCATCAGCCTCGGGCTCGACCGCTACGATTTCGACATCGGCGGCACCTTGTTCGATGGCCAGGACATAAAAGTAGTCGACGCCGGCGACATTCCCGGAAGCGTGGCCGACCACAGGGGCCACTACGGGCTGGCCGAGGCTGCGATCCGCAAGATCCGCACGACCGGCGCGATGCCGATCACCATTGGGGGCGATCACGGCATTCCGATCCCAATCTTCCGAGCGCTAGACGGCGAGGGTCCGATCACGCTGGTGCAGGTCGATGCCCATCTAGACTGGCGCGACAACGTCAACGGCGTCAGGGAAGGCTATTCAAGCCCCATTCGCCGCGCCTCGGAGATGGCGCATATCGGCAAGATCTTCCAACTCGGCATTCGCGGCCAAGGCAGCGCCCGCGTCGAGGAGGTGGAAGCAGCACGCGCCTATGGTTCCAACATCATCACCGCCAACGAATGGCAGGATATCGGTACTGCGGCGCTGCTGGAGCGCATTCCCGACCGCGGCCGCTACTATCTCACCATCGACGCCGACGGCCTGGATCCCGCAGTGATGCCCGCGGTCGAAGGTCCGTCACCTGGCGGCGTCAGCTACCGGCAGACGATCGAATTGATCAAGGGGCTGATCGCCAAGGGCAAACTGGTCGGCATGGACATCGTCGAGATCGCGCCGTCGCGCGATGTCAACGAGATAACCGCGATCACGGCCGGTAACATCATCCTCAACGTTATTGGTGCTGCCGTGCGCGCCGGCTACTTCAAGCGTTAGGCCGTACGCCAGCGATGTAGGCGAGAAGATGTCGGCCGGGAACCGGCTGACATCGTTATTTCATTAGGTCTTAGAGCGTGTTCGGCGCTGCCGCCGAAAAACCTTGACGGCGCGCCTGCCGCGGATTTTACAAAAGGGTGCCTCATTGGAGACGCCCAGATGTTCGGTGCCATCCCGCTGCTGATCGTGCCCTTCGTCCTCTACAATCTCGGACTGCTCGGGCTGTTCGGCGGCGGCGACGATCCATGGATGACCGAGATGTTCTCGTTCCACATGATGTCGGGCGGCGTCTTCTCGATGACGCTCGGCGACCTCATGGTGCTGATCGGGCTGATCTTCCTGTTCGTCGAGATCTCAAAATCGGTGCGCACGACCAATGCGTCGATCCTGGATCATCTGTTGTCGACGCTGGTCTTCATCGCCTTCCTGGTCGAATTCCTGCTGGTGAAGGGCGCGGCGCACTCGGTGTTCTTCACGCTGATGATCATCGCGCTGTTCGACGTGCTCGCCGGCTTCTCGGTGTCGATGCGGTCGGCGAGCCGCGATATCAACCTGAACTGAGCCAGTTCAGAAGCCGCCTTACGCCGTGGCTGCTTCGGCTTTCCTGGCGACCACGGCTTCATAGGCTGCCTGCAGTTGCTGGCGCACGGTCGGCGTGCCCGGCGGCGTCTTCACCGGCGCGCCGAGGTGTTCGTGGCGCAGTTCGTCCATGAACTGCTCCCACAGCGGCGGACCGCCTTTTTCGAGGAGCTCGGCGCGGATCGACAGCTCCTCGCTGACCGGCAGCCACACCCGACCCCAGGCGCCGAGATGCGCCATGATCGGCACCAGGGTGATCGCCATCTCGGTCAGGCTGTAGATCGCCTTCTGCTTGTGGCTGGGATCGTCGGCCTTGGTCAGCAGGCCGAGCTCCATCAGCCGCCTCAGCCGGTCGGCCAGGATGTTGGAGGCGATGCCTTCCAGCGATCCGTTGAGCAATTCGCGGAAATGGCGCCTGCCGCCGAAGATCATGTCGCGCAGGATGATGAGGCTCCAGCGGTCGCCAAAGACCTCGAGCGACAGATTGATCGGGCAGCCGGAGCGATGCTCGGTGTTCATGACAGTCTCCAAAGAACCGGTTGCATTATGATATCGGTTTGATTATCGTGCAGCAACTGATTGCAAAATGCAATCGGATTGAAAAGGAGAGAAGGATGACCGCTTTGCCGCGCCCCGAAATCGTCTCGGAAACCTTTGGCAATCCGTCCGATCCAGCGATCCTTCTGATCATGGGCGCCATGGCCTCCATGCTCTGGTGGCCGGAAGCCTTCTGCCGGCAGCTTGCCGAACGCGGCCGCTTCGTCATCCGCTACGACAATCGCGATACTGGTCTCTCGACCAAATACAAGCCGGGCGAGCCGCCCTATGCATTCGAGGACATGGTCGACGATGCAGTCCGCGTGCTCGACGACCACAGCATCCGCAAGGCGCATGTCGTCGGCATGTCTATGGGCGGCATGATCGCGCAGATCGCGGCGCTGAAATATCCGACGCGCGTCAGCGCGCTCACCGTGATCTCCAGCTCGCCGCTCGGCGTCGATACGTCCGGATTACCCGGCACGAGCCAGGCCTACAAGGAGCATTCCGCGGAAGGCGCCGATTTCGACTGGTCGAACCGGAGACAGGTGCTCGACTTCATGGTCAAGGACGCGCGGGCACTTGGCAGCACCCGGCATCCGTTCGACAGCGAACGGACACGCGCGATGATCGAGGAGGATTACGACCGTTCCGGCGGCCTCGCCAGCGCCTCCAACCATTTCCTGCTCAAGGGTGGCGGTCCGGAGCGGCGGATAAGGGACCTGACGGCGCCACTGCTCGTCATCCACGGCACCGCCGATCCGCTCTTCCCGATCGAGCACGGCGAGGCGCTTGCCGATGCGGTTCCCGGCGCCAGGCTGGTGCGGATCGAAGGCGGCGGCCACGAGCTGCACCGCAACGACTGGCCGCAAATCGTCGAAGCCATCGCGATGCATGGCTAGAGCGGTTCACCGTTTCACGGAAACGCCGAACCGCTCTATCTCTTTGTTTTGACGCAATTCCGGACGGAAAACCGCTTCACACTTTTCCTGGAATTGCTCTAGCCGGCGAGGACCAGCCTTGACTCCGGCGGTTTATGAAAATAGTTAAGTGATTACTTCAGTATTGCCTCGACGCCCGACGACAGGAAAAAAATGTCCCTGACGCTGCATTTCCATCCGCTCGCTTCCTTCTGCTGGAAACCGCTGATCGCCTTCTACGAGAACGACACGCCCTTCACGCCGGTGATCGTCGATCTCGGCGAGGAGCAATCGCGCGCGGCCTTCCTGAAGGTTTCGCCGACGGGCAAGATGCCGGCCCTGCGCGATGACGCGCGCGACCGCACCGTGCTGGAATCGACCATCGTCATCGAATATCTCGCGGCCTATTACCCCGGGCCGGTCGAGCTCATCCCCGCCGACATCGATCTTGCCATCAAGGTCCGCCAGGCCGACCGCTTCTACGACTTCTACGTGCAGGAGCCGATGCAGAAGATCGTCGGCGACCGGCTGCGGCCACAAGACAAGACCGATCCGTTCGGGGTCGAGGAGGCGCGCGCGCAGTTGCGCAATTCCTACGCCATCATCGAAAAGCAGATGCAGGCCAAGACCTGGGCGGTTGGCGAGATTTTCACCATGGCCGACTGCGCCGCTTCGCCGGCGCTGTTCTATGCGAATAAGGTCGAGCCGTTCGGCGACAGGTTCCCTGCCGTGAAACGCTACCACGACCGTCTGCTCGAACGGCCGGCCTTCTCCCGCGTGATCGAGGAAGCGCAGCCCTATTTCAAGCTCTTCCCCTATAACAACGGTTAGCCCACCATGCTGCACGATCCCGCCCAGCTCGACCTGATGTTCCAGGCGCTCGCGGATCCGGCGCGGCGCCAGATGGTGGAACGGCTGTCGCGCGGGCCGGCCTCGGTCAGCCAGCTGGCCGAACCGCTGGCGATGTCGCTGTCGGCCGTCGTCCAGCATCTCAACGTTCTCGAGGCGAGTGGCCTGGTGAGCACCGAGAAGCTCGGCCGGGTACGCACCTGCCGGATCGAGCCGAAGGCGCTCAGGGCTGCCGAGCACTGGATCAACGAGCGGCGGCTCGCCTGGGAGCGCCGGCTCGACCGGCTCGGCGATTTTCTCGCCGAAACCAAAGACGAAAACCGAGGAAAGCCGTCATGACCGAACGATCCGTCGTCCATTCCACCTTCGTCATCGAGCGCGTCTATCCGGCGGCGCCCGAAAAGGTCTATTTCGCGCTGAGCGATCCGGCGGCCAAGAAGCGCTGGTTCGTCGATCCCGACAATCCGCAGCCCAGCCGGCATGAAATGGACTTTCGCATCGGCGGCAAGGAAGTGAACGCCGGTTGTCCGAGCGATGGGCAGATGCATTTCTTCAACGCGGTCTATCAGGACATCGTGCCGAACCAGCGCATCGTCTACAGCTATGAGCTGTTGTTCGGCGAAACCCGCGTCTCGGTGTCGCTCGCGACGATCGAGCTTATCGCGGAAGGCAAGGGCACGCGACTTGTCATGACGGAGCAGGGGGCCTTCTTCGACGGCCACGATACGCCCGACACACGCGAGCACGGGACGGGCGAACTGCTCGACGCGCTCGGTGCCGCGCTGGCGGGAGCGAACTGAGGTCTTCAGTTGGCGGCGTCTATCGTCACCTGGGCGCTATCAACGCTCCTGCTCATTCTCCAGGCGACATTTCCCAGAACTGGTCGAGCCAGATGTTGAGCCTGAGGAAGCCGGCGGTGCTGACGGCATAGACGCGCCTGGTGCCTTCCGCCTTGGCCTTGACCAGGCCGGCGTCGAGCAGCACCTTTAGATGCTGGGAGACGGCCGGGCGTGAAACGGGCAACCCGGCTGCCAATTCGTTTACCGTCTTCGGACCGCGCCGGAGCTCTTCCAAGAGATAGCGCCGGTTGGGATCGGCTATCGCCACGAAAGCGTCGGAAAAAATCATGCCTTATTTGTGAGGCAAAGTTTTCCAAATCTCAACTATCGGCTTCAACCTTTGTGCGCGGGTCGAGCCGCAAGGCTTCCGGCGTGACAGCGCGGTCGGCCGGCTGCGTCTTGAAGGCATCGCGGTTTTCGATCGGAACCGGCGCGCGGGCGCGGATGCGCAGCAGCGTGTAGCCGGCAAGGCAGAGATGGGCGAGCGCGGTCGCAAGGAAGAGCGCTTCGGGGCGCAGCCAGCCCATCAGCGCCGCCGCAAGCAGCGGCCCGATCATCGTGCCGAAGCCGTAGAGCAGAAGCAGGCCGCCCGAAACCTTGACGAAATCCTCCGCCCGCGCGTGGTCGTTGGCATGCGCGACGGCGATCGAATAGAGCGTGTAGGCGAAGGCGCCATAGGCGGCGGTCAGCACGATGACGAAGACGCCCGAATGCGGCTCGATCAGGAAGATCAGCACCGCGACAAGCGCCGCGCCGAAGGCGGCGCCGGCCAGCACGAAGCGGCGGTCCGTGGTGTCGGAAAGCCGCCCCGCAGGGAGCTGCATGGCCGCGCCGGCGACGACCACCAGGCTCATCATCAGCGCGATCTCGGCGGTGGAGATGCCGATGCGGGCGCCATAGACGGCGCCGAGCGTACCCCAGGCGCCATTGGCGATGCCGATCAAAACGCAGGCTACCGCCGACACCGGCGAATTGGCGTAAAGCCCTTTGACGTCGAGCTTGACGTCCTGCAGCGGCTTCGGATGCGATTGCGTCGAGACGGCGGTCGGAATGAGCGACAGGCAGAACAGGATGCCGGTGATCATGAACAGCGAGGCCGATTTCACGTCGCCGCCGGCGACGATCATCTGGCCGCCCATGATCGAGGCATAGGTGACCATCATATAGAGGCCGAAGACGGTGCCGCGGTTCTCGTTGGTGGCTTTCTCGTTCAGCCAGCTTTCGATGACCATGAAGGCGCCGGCCATGGTGAAGCCGGTGAAGGCGCGCAGCAGGATCCAGAAATACTCGTCGATGATGAGGCCGGTGAGCAGCGCGATGATCGCGCCGGAGGCGGCGAAGGCGCCGAACGCCCTGACATGGCCGGCGCGGCGCACCAGCCGCGGCGCGAAGAAGCAGCCGGTGACGAAGCCGCCGGCCCAGGCCGTGCCCATCAGGCCGAGCGAGGCGGTCGAGAACCCTTCAACCTGGCCGCGCAGCGGTAAAAGCAGGCCATGCAGGCCGGAGGCCGCCAGCAGGAACGCGGTGCCGCGCAGCAGCGAGAGGATCGGTCGATAGGTTGCGAACATGGGCTGATCCGGCTGGAATTTTCAAAGCGCAGGTCTGTTTCAGAGGGAAGGTCTGGCAGTCGCTTTCAGGCTTTTCCGGGGCGGGCGGGCACGCCGCCAGGATTATCCTCGGCGAAACAGCGCCTCGGCGGCGGATTTGGTGGTGCCCTTGGCAGCCCGCTCTGCTTCCAGCCTGGCGATCTCCTCGCGCAGCAGGGCGATGCGCTCGGACAACTCGTCGACCGACAGCAGCGACAGATCCTGTCCGATCTCGTGCGGGCGCGGCTTCTTCTTGGGTTCGTCGTCGAAGATCGCCATCGTCGCTCCTCCCTCACTTGGCCATTTGCCTGATTTGGCAATCAGCATACATAGGGCAAGGGCGCCGATGCAAACGACCGGCAGCAACGAACCGGCACAAGGAGACGGGACACCATGGCAAGCGGACAGAAGATTCCGGCAAGGATGACGGCCATCGCGATCTCGCAGCCCGGTGGCCCCAGGGTGCTGAAGCCGGAGACGCGCGACGTGCCGGTGCCTGGTCCCGGCGAGGTCCTCATCCGCGTGCACGCCGCCGGCGTCAACCGGCCGGACGTGCAGCAGCGCCAGGGCGCCTATCCGCCGCCGCCCGGCGCCTCGGACCTGCCCGGTCTCGAGGCGGCTGGCGAGGTCGCCGCGCTCGGCGACGAGATATCGCGCTGGCGCATCGGCGACCGGGTCTGCGCGCTGACACCGGGCGGCGGCTATGCCGAATATGTCAAGGTCCATGCCGGCAGCGTGCTGCCGATCCCGGCAGGCTTCACCTATTCGGAGGCCGCCGCCGTGCCGGAGAACTATTTCACCGTCTGGCACAATGTTTTCGAGCGCGGCGGGCTGAAGAAGGGCGAGACGCTGCTCGTCCATGGCGGCTCATCCGGCATCGGCACCACCGCCATACAGCTGGCCTCGGCGTTCGGCGCCTATGTCATTACCACCGCCGGCAGCAAGGAGAAATGCGATGCCTGCCTGAAGCTCGGCGCCGACCGGGTGATCAATTACCGCGAGCAGGACTTCGTCGCCGAGGTCAAGGACGCGACCGGCGGCAATGGCGCCGATGTCATCCTCGACATGGTCGGTGGCGACTATGTGGGGCGCAATTATTCGGCGGCGGCAGTTGAAGGTCGCATCGTTCAGATCGCCGTGCAGGCCGGCGCCGTCGCGACCGCCGACTTCTCAAAACTGATGGTCAAACGCCTTGTCCATACCGGCTCGACGCTCAGGCCACGCACCGTCGAATTCAAGGCGGCCATCGCGGCTGCTCTCGAGGCCCAGGTTTGGCCGCTGCTCGGCACCCGCAAGGTCGCTCCGGTCATGGACATGATCTTCCCGCTGACGGAAGCCTGGCGAGCGCATGAGCGCATGGAAGAGGGCGAGCATATCGGCAAGATCGTGCTCGACGTCGGCTAGGATGCGCCGAGATTCAGGTGATGCCGGCCTGCAAATGACGGCTTCCTGCGCTTCCGGTGCTCATATGTGCGTTAAGTACGCTCCGCTCCGGTTCTCGGTAGCCACCATTTTCGGCTCGGCCTGACCTGAATCCGACACATCCTAGGCGCACCGCCAGCGACAGGTTCAATAAAGCTTAATGCTGCAATGCACAAAATGCATTGCCGCCATGCAAAAGCGTCCGTTCAATTTGTGGGCAAGGGTGCCTATTTACGCGGCATCGAAACAATTGACCCCACGAATGGAGGACTGACATGAACCCGATCCGCGCTTTCCGCAACTGGCGCCTTTACAACGAGACCGTGCGTGAGCTGAACAAGCTGAACGCCCGGCAGCTGAACGACCTCGGCATCAACCGCGCCGACATTGAGCGTATCGCCCGCCAGGCTCTTTGATTTCAAGCGCGACCCGGCCGCAAGGCCGGGCTGCGGCCTCGAAGCCAGAGCCGTCGCAGACGCTTGCTCGTCTCCGGTTCCGAACCCGCTGGACCCCGTCCAGCGGGTTTTGTCTTTTTCGGGTCGCCTGGCGTGCCTTTCCCAAAAACATTGCGAAATCGTGACGGAGCGTTTATACAGGCCGCGAATTTCCCATTTTGGTGGCTCTAAAACCACCGCCCGCGCGGGAACGCGGGCGAACGAGAAGGATTTTTGAAATGGCCAATACGCTGCTGATGCCCAAGGCGACCGCCGTCTGGCTGGTCGACAACACCGCGCTCTCCTTCGAGCAGATCGCGCAGTTCTGCGGGCTGCATCCGCTGGAGGTCAAGGCAATCGCGGACGGCGAGTCGGCGCAGGGGATCAAGGGCATGGACCCGATCATGACCGGCCAGCTCACCCGCGACGAGATCGCGCGCGGCGAGAAGGACCCGAACCATCGCCTGAAACTGTCCGACCCCAAGGTGCGGGTGCCGGAGTCGAAGCGCAAGGGGCCGCGCTACACCCCGCTGTCGAAGCGCCAGGACCGGCCGAACGCCATCCTGTGGCTGGTGCGCAACCACCCCGAGCTCAAGGACGCGCAGATCGCGCGGCTGGTCGGCACGACCAAATCGACGATCGAGCAGATCCGCGAGCGCAAGCACTGGAACTCGGCCAACCTGCAGCCAATGGATCCGGTGACGCTGGGCCTGACCTCGCAGATCGACCTCGACCTGGAAGTAAACCGCGCCTCGCGCGGTCGCGAACAGGCGCAGCCGGTCGCCGGCGACACGCTGCTTCCGGCGGCGCTGACGGAACGGCTTGTGCCCGCTCCGGAAAAGCCGAAAGATGAGGACCAGGAGCTCGATGCCAACGCCGTCTTCGCCAAGCTTTCGGCGCTGAAGTCGAAGGACAAGCCCGAGGACGAAGAATAAGCAGTTCCACACTCGATAAAAAAGCCCGCCTTGAGCGGGCTTTTTTATCGGACAGTCGCTTGGGAGGACCTATGTCCGCGCGGCGCGGTCCGGGGCCATGCCGTAATCCTCGCTGCGCTCCACGGCGCGGTAGAAATCGGCAAGCTGCTTGCCGCGCTCCGGCTTGAAGATGCGGCCGGCAATCACCACCGAGGCGATGCGGTCGATGCGGAAGGCGCGGAAATCGTCGCGCATCTCGCACCAGGCGACCAAGGTCCAAACCTTGCCCCAGAACCACAGGCCCAAGGGCCGGATGTCGCGCGCGGTGCCACGTCCGGCTTCATCGGAATAATCGATGGTCAGCACCTGGCGCTTTTCGATGGCGCGCTCGATCAGATCGATCGCTTCCCGCGCGGCATCGCTCACCACCCACATCGGCGTGTGGATCTCGGTGCGGGCGATGCGGTCCTTTTCCGTGTCGGGCAGCACGGCGCCGATCTTGACCAGCGCCTCGTCGGCGGCCCTTGCCATCGCTGCGCCGCCGAAGGCACGCACCATGCGAGCGCCGGCAACCAACGCCACGATCTCGTCACGCGTGAACATCAGCGGCGGAAGGTCGAAACCCTCCCTCATCATGTAGCCGACACCCGCCTCGCCGTCGATCGGCACGCCGGTCGATTGCAGGTCGGCTATGTCGCGATAGATCGTTCGCTCGGAAACCTCGAGCCACGTGCCGAGCTTCTGAGCGGTGACCAGCCGGCCGCCACGCAGATGCTGGACGATCTGAAAGAGCCTGTCGGCGCGGCGCATCGTTTGACCCCTTGGTTTCGGTTCTATGCATGCCGCGGTCCCAAAATCGGTTCCCGCAGGTTTGAAACTGCTTCAATAACGCAGGCCTCCTGACAACATACTGTCAGGAGGCTGCAGCCACTCCACCACGAGACAACGGCGTCTTTCCTGAAACCCAGCGTTTCAACCGACATTACATCTGGGCGCGGCACGGCCGCTATCCAAGTCATGCGCCGAAAAATTTCAGTTCTCACGCACGCGACCATTATAAAGGTCCGGCCAACCGATGTCTTTGCGAATGTCCGCCGGTAAAGTGTTTAGGAAACGCTGGGTGCGGATCTCGTTCCGCACGGTGCGGATCTTGCCGACATAGTGCTGCACGCTACGCAGTATCGTAAAACCGTTCATGACCAGACTCCTCTTTTTCGATGAGAGGAGTATCTCACACCCCTGCTGACAGCAGTCTGTCAGGAGCCTGGCAAGCGCCCGGAGCAGGCCTTGGAAAGATTGGCGCGGCCCTGGGCAACCCGGTTGTTTGTCAGGAGCGATGCGGCTGCCGGAAGCCTCAAGAACCGCTTTGACAGCCGCTGGCGATACTGATCAAAGGCGGCATGACGAAACTTCTCGCCCTTGTCATCATCGGCATCATGCTGATCCAGATCATCAAGCCGCTCGGCTGGCCGGGGCTGAAGCGCCGCAGCGATTTCTGGAAGCTGGCGCTGCTTGCCATGGTCGCGATCTCGCTGGCGGCTGTGCTTGGGCATTGGGCATAGAGCCGGCCTGACCTGAATCTCGACAGACCTAACCAGGCCCATTCTCACCCGACACAAATCCCACGAGATGCTCCGCCCAGGCTCGTGTACAGCCCGAAGACATAGGTAACGGTTTGTACCTAAGACATGGGTGAC
>NZ_LPVS01000251.1:0-16986 GCF_014843905.1 Mesorhizobium silamurunense
TTCTTCGTCGCCAGCGGCGCGCCGCCCTCGTTGGTGGGGCGTATATAGTCGGAGCTCCCTCGACGCGTCAACACCGATTTCGAACTTTCTTGAATTTTTTGCGACAAATTTTTCGGAAGCTACTTTTCATAGCCGACTGCCCTTGCGGCAGCTCCATAGTCGCCCGCATCGAGCCCTATTGCCGCCGCATTGAGGTTCGACACCGGCACATAGTAAGGAAGCGCGCGCGTATGCGTGAGAGCCTCGACAACAGACGACAAGAGCACCGTTCGTAAGAGACGCGTGATTGGGGATATCGGCCCCGGCTTGCCGCTTCGTTTGACTTCAATGGCCGCGACAGGCAAATGTCATGGCCGCAACGACAACGACAAGCCGTTTCGCCCGGGGAAGAAGCAGCCTTTCTGGATGCCAGACACGGAAGATGTCATAGCCGAACTCGGCAACGAGCCGCCGCTGATCGCGGACGGCCGCAGCGGTCCGCCTGACCGCCGCGAAGTCTCGGCGCGGTGGCTTTCGGGCACTTTCCTGACCGGCGTGACCTCGAGCGTGCTGATGGGCGTGGCCCTGTTCGCGGCGCTTGACGGGCGCCAGCAGCTGGCGACGCCGCCGGAAATCGCCGAGCTCATCAACCTCGCCAGCGGCGGCGATGATTCCGGCGAGCAGGCCAAGACGACCAGGCTGGTCGCGCCGCGCCAGATCGCCAGAGCCAAGGACCGCCGGCGCATGGAAGTGTCGATGGTCACCAAGGTCGGCGACCGCGACGTTATCCACACCATGCCGTTCGTGCAGATCAAGATGGCGCTTGCGGCCGGCCACACCACCAGCCGCCCCTACCCGCCATTCGACCCGCTACAAGTCTTCGGCGACGACGGCGACGACAACGCCCAGCCGGCCACCGCCGCCGCGGTCGCCGGCCAGATCTACGGCGCCAAGGTCGAGAGCGAGATGAGCCTGAAGACGGTCGATTTCCCGATCGAGACGGCATCCTTCGACGAAAAGAGTGATCTCTCCGCCGACGAAGTGGAAAAGGTCGTGCGCGAAGCCGGCAATGGCCTCAGCGACGGCGCCGTCCAGGTCGCGGCGCTTCATTATGTCGACCCACAACGATTCGGCGACGCCTTCGCCGAGAGCATGGCCGGTTCCTACGACGTCAAGATCACGCCGGAAAACGTCTCGGTGACAACGCGCGCCACGCCGGACGACCAGGCGCCGGCCTTTGCCGAAGAGATCATCCCTTTCACCCAGGATACGGACATCGCCGAAGCTTTCGCCGATTCCGGCTACACCGGCGATGACGCCACCGGGATGGCGGAAGCGATCGGCAAGCTCTTGAACGCGACGGCACTGAAGGCAGGAACCGTGCTGCGCGTCGGCCTCGAGGTGCGCGGCGATATCGCCAAGGTCGTCCGCACCAGCGTCTATGACCGCACCACGCATATCGTCACCATCGCGCTCGACGATCGCGGGCAGTTCGTGCCGGCACAGGAGCCGGAGCCCAATCCCGAATTGCTGACCGCATTCGACGATTCGCCGCCGGTGGTGGTTCGCGGCAACCTGCCCAATGTCTATGACGGCATCTATCGTGCCGCCTATTCCTACGGCATGTCGAAATCAATGACGCAGAAGCTGATCAAGCTTCTTGCCTCGGACGTCGATTTCCAGTCGCGTCTTTCGCCCTCCGATCGTCTCGAGGTCCTGTTCTCGCAGCCTGACGGCGACGACCAGACCTCCGACAGTTCCGAGCTTCTCTATGTTTCGGCCACCTTCGGCGGACAGATGCGGAATTTCTACCGCTTCCAGATGCAGGACGGCAGCGTCGACTATTTCGACGAGAACGGCAGCAGCGCCAAGCAGTTCCTGCTGCGCAACCCACTGCCGAATGGTCGCTTCACCTCCGGCTTCGGTGCCCGTCGGCATCCGATTCTCGGCTATGTGCGCATGCACACGGGCACAGACTGGGCCGCTCCAATAGGATCGCCGATCATCGCCGCTGGCAATGGCGTGGTCGAAAAAGCCGGCTGGGCCGGCGGCTACGGCAAGCAGATCATCATCCGTCACGCCAACGGCTACGAGACGTCCTACAATCACCAGAGCGCTTTTGCCAAAGGCATCGAGCCGGGTGTTCACGTCCGCCAGGGCCAGGTCATCGGCTATCTCGGCCAGACGGGTCTGTCGACCGGCCCGCATCTCCACTACGAGTTGATCGTCAACGGCACCAAGGTCGATTCGATGCGTGTCCGCCTGCCGGTCGGCAAGGTGCTGAAGGGCGACGACCTCGTCGCTTTCAAGAAAGAGCGCGAGCGCATCGACGACCTGCTCAAGCAGGAAGACGGAAATTCGCTGAAGGTCGCCAGCGCCAAGACCGATTCGCAGGTTCCCAACTGAGCAATTCCAGGAAAGTGCGTAGCGGTTGGGCTCGGCGACTTCGCCTTAGCCTTCCGTCCGGGAATTGCGTCAAACTGCTTTAATCACGCGAATCGCCCGTCTGCTGCGGCCAGGGCAGCGCCTGGCCGGGCACGGTGAACCAGGCGATGATCGACGACAGCAGGCAAAGCAGCGCCGTGACCGCGGCAACCGCGGCAAAAGCCGAATCGCTTGCCGCAATCCTCAACGCATCGAGATTGGCCGCGAGTCCGGACTGGGGCGGTTCGCCGAAACCGGGGATGCCGGCGGGGTTGCCGGTCAATCGCGCATAGACGAAAGCCGCGAGCGAACCCATAGCCGCCACCGCGATCAGCCCGCCGACGCGCGAGACGGCGTTGTTGATGCCGGATGCGGCGCCAGTGTCCTTGTCGTCGACCGAGGTCATTACCGCCGTCGACAGCGGCGACACCACGAGCGACATGCCGAGCCCCATCAAAGCCATCAGCGGAAAGGTTCCGGTCCAGAAATTATGGACGCCGGTATGGGCGAGCAGGGCCATGCCGGCAAAGGCGATGGCAACGACGAAGCTGCCGGCGGCGATCGGCAGGCGCGGGCCGATCTTGTCGGACCACTGGCCGACCGGCCCCGACAGCAGCGCGATCGATGCCGACAACGGCAGGAAGATGAAGCCGACCTCGGCCGAGCTCAGTCCCCAACCCGCGATCAGAACCATCGGCAGGTAGAAGAGGTTCGCCGACAGCGCGAAGTAGAGGAAGAAGGTCGCCAGATTGGCGCCGGCAAAAGCGCCGATGCGGAACAGGCCGAGATCGATCATCGGCTCGCGCTGCCAGCGCTCGTAGAGGATGAAGACGAAGAGCAGGACCACGCCGGCGACGATCGCCGGCCCGGCCATCATCCCGCCGCCCTCGGCGTTCATCGCCGTCAGCCCGTAGGCCAGCCATCCGAAGGCAAGTGTGGCGAGCGCCGCACCCCCGAGATCGAGGCTGCGCTTTTCGGTCGGCTGGTCGGCCGGGATCTTGGCGAGCAGCAGATAGATCGAAACCAGTCCGAGCGGCAGGTTGACGGCAAAGATCGCGCGCCAGACGCCGTTGCCGAAGGTCGACAGCACGAAGCCGCCCAGCACCGGCCCAAGCGCCGTCGTCAGCGCCGAAGCGGCCGCCCAGATGCCGATCGCCCGGCCGCGCTCCTTTTTCGGATAGGCCTTGGCGATGATGGCGAGGCTGCCCGGCACCATGATGGCGGCGCCGATGCCTTGGATGGCGCGGAAGCCGATCAGCACTGCCGGATCGGGGGCCAGCGCGCAGGCGAGCGAGGCGGCGATGAAAAGCGCAATGCCGTTGACGAAGGCGCGCCTGAGGCCGAATCGGTCGCCGGCGGCACCACCAGCCAGGATCAGTGCCGACAACGTCAGCGCGTAAGCGTTGGAGATCCACTGCGCTTCCGCAAGGCTGGCGCCGAGATTGACGCGCAGCGCCGGTATGGCGATCGCCAGGACAGAACCGTCGATGAAGCCGAGCGCTGAAGCCAGGATCGCAGCCACCAGCACGAACTTGCGCTGCGTTTGCGGGCAGAACGTTCCGTTCGCGCGCGTCGCGGTCGAAATCGAATCGGCGGTGGCTTCACTCGAGGAAGGCATGAAAGCCTGCTTAGCTCTCCGGCGCATTCATAACAACGAGCCAGAAGATTGCAGTCCTTGAAACCAGTTTGCACTCACCGCATGGCCAGGAAAGTAGCAATCGCAACGCAAACGGGCCGTCGCGTGCTAGGTTCCGGCCGGTCATTGCCAAAGGGGGAAGCCATGAAGCGGCCGCTGGAACCATCAGCCGAAGGGCGCGGACGCATCGTCGGCATAACCGACGGCGTCTTTGCCATCGCGCTCACCTTGATCGTGCTGGAGATTAGGGTGCCGGCGCATGAAGTGGTGCATTCGGAGGGCGAGCTGCTTGCGGCTGTCCTGGCGCTTGCGCCGCGTTTCCTGACCTATGCGCTGAGCTTCCTGACGTTGACCATCTTCTGGTTCGGCCAGCAGGCGCAGCATGGCCTGATCGCGAAATCGGATCGGCGGCTCGCAACGCTCAATCTCTGCTTTCTCGCCTTCATCGCGCTGCTGCCGTTCTCCACCGACCTGCTGGCCGATTTCCTCGAGTTCAGGGTCGCGGTGCTCGTCTACTGGCTGAACCTTCTGATGCTTGGCGTGACACTTTTCGCGAGCTGGTGGTACGCCGACAGGAACGGCATGCTGGCGGAGGAGGTCGACGCGCAAACGAGGCGTACCGTCTATCAGCGCATCGTCAAGGCGCAGATCCTTTGGGCGATCGGCACAGCGCTTTGCCTCATCACCCCGCTGGCGAGCATCGCCTTCATCCTGCTCGTGCAGCTGATCTATGCCGCCGCGCTGCGCGGCTCATTGCTGCGCAAAATCATCGGCTGACGATCCGCCGACAAACTCCACCGTGACGCCCGGCGAGACCAGCTTGGCGAGTTCGCGCGCGTCCCAATTGGTCAGGCGCACGCAGCCATGGCTCTCGGTCTTGCCGATCTTGGATGGATCGGGCGTGCCGTGGATGCCGTAGGTCGGTTTGTCCAGCGCGATCCAGACCGAGCCCACCGGACCGTTCGGCCCGGGCGGGATGGTCAGGATCTTGTCGTTCTGGCCCTGCTTGAAATTGATGCTGGGATTGTAGGTGTAATTCGGGTCGAGCGCGATGCGCGACACTGTGTGGATGCCAGTCGGCGACGGCGTGTCGGCCGAGCCGATGGTGGCCGGATAGGCCGCGACCAGCTTGCCGCCCGCGTCATAGGCGAAGACTTCCTTCTTGTCCTTGTCGGCGACGATGCGGGCAACCGGCGTCGACACCAGCTTGCCGAAATTGGCGACCTTGACGATCGTGCCGGGCCGATTGAAGTCGAGCCCCTTGTTGATCGACTTCAGATAGCCTTCGTCCATGTGGAAGCGTTCGGCCAGCGCCTCGGTCACCGAGGTGTAGCCCATGCGGTCGAGCCTGGCCTTCTGGCTGTAATCTTCCGGGATCGAAGCGACATAGGGACCGGCCGCGTCTTCGGGCGTGATCGTATAGGAAGCGAAGGCGTCGCCGCCAGACTGAGCAAGCGCCGTCTTGATGCCGACCGCGTCGGTCGATTTCAGATTGCTGCCCGTGATCTGGTTATAGGCGGCCAAAGCCTTATCGACATTCGAGCCGAAACGGCCGTCGATGACACCCGGCGAGGCACCGCCGCGGTCGAGCAGCACCTGAAGTTCGGCCACGTCCTGGCGCACGCCGAGCGACAGTGACGGATCGACGGTTGCCTTGCCGCCTGTGTCCGGCGGCAGCGCGGCATGGGTGTCCGGGTTGGTCTGCAGCACTTCCCCCTGACCTGGCTGCGCCGGATCGATCGACGCCTCGTTCAGCGGCTGGCGCTTGATGGTGTCCGACTTTGGCGCCTCCGGATAGGTGGTGGCATAACCCTCATCGCTCGGCGCCGGCGGATAGGCGTCGACGGAATTGTCGTTATAGGGGTCGTTCTCGTCGACCGGCGGCGGAATGACCCTGCCCTCTTCTTCAAGTTGGCGACGGCGGAAGCGGGCCATGTCGTCGGGATTGTCGAGATAGTAGCGGTCGTCGTCCTCGGCCGGCGCGCGCCCAAGTTCCTGCATCCGCAACTGGCGGCGCAGCGCCCGGCGATCGAGCCTGGTCTGCGGCGGCTGGATGGCGATGACCTTGCCGGTGTCGGCATCGACAAGAACCCGGTTGCCCCTGGCATCATAATAGATGTCGACATTGCCGTCCTGGGCGAGCAGGAGTGCGCCGTGCTGAGCCGGCCGAACCGCCTTCTGCGCGTCATCCCCGCTCGGCGCCGCGAGCGCGCCAGAAGAGACCAGCCCGGCCGCGAGTGCCGAAAGGGAAAAAATCGTGCGCAGCATGTGGGTCAGGCTCTCCGGTCGGCTCGGTCTTGGCAGGCGAAGCTTTCGCCAGCAAACCAGTTACCAAAATTAAGGTTCCAACATGAACCGGGCATGAAGATGGCGGATTTCCGGCGTTTCACCATGATCCCGAACGAATGTCAGCGTAGCCCCAGTTCGCTGCGTGCCAGTTTAGTCAGCTTCAGCACGACCAGGCGGTGACTTTCGCGCAGATAGTCCTTCAGTGCAGCATCATCCACGCTCTGGCTTGTCTGGCGCTGGATCCATTTGATGCCGCGCGAGGCTAGATAGGGCGCGGGCCGGCAGCCCGGCTGTTCCTTCAGCACGTCAAAGGCCATGTCGGAGCATTTGAAGGTGACCAAGACTTGGCCCTCCCGGTTGTGGCCGCCGATCGCGAACACCTTGCCGCCGACCTTCCAGACATGAGCGCCGCCCCACTGCACGACATGCGTCGCGGCGGGAAGCGAGGCGCAAAAGCCGTTATAGTCCTCGAGCTTCATTGGAATCAGCCCTCCTGGAACCGCGACCAAGGTCGGTTTTGCAGTAAGGCCCTGTCGAAATGCAAGAGCGCGCCGCACCGGCCGGGTGCGACGCGCTCCTGGTATTTGTTTTACGCAATTCCGGACGGAAAATCGCTAAGCACTTTTCCTGGAATTGCTCCGCTCCGGCTCGAATCAGGCGGCGGCTTCGGCCGCCACCACGGTCGGCTTCGAGCGGAAGTTCAGGCGATCGGAGCCGGCGGTGACCTTGACGGTCGAGCCGTCGAGGATTTCGCCGAGCAGGATCTTCTCCGCCAGCAGGTCCTGCAGTTCCTTCTGCATCACCCGCTTCAGCGGCCTCGCACCATAGGCCGGATCATAACCCTTGGCGGCCAGCCACTCGATCGCATCGTGATCGAGCGACAGCGTGATCTTGCGATCGACAAGCAGGTTCTCCAGGCGCTTGAGCTGGATCTCGACGATGCGGTCCATGTCCTGGCGGCGCAGCCGGTGGAACAGGATCACCTCGTCGACGCGGTTGAGGAACTCCGGACGGAACGAGGCTCTCACCGCGCTCATCACCTCGTCGCGCACGGCATCGACGTCCTGGTCGTCGCGTAGATTGACCAGATATTCGGCGCCAAGGTTCGACGTCATGATGATCAGCGTGTTGCGGAAGTCGACCGTGCGGCCCTGGCCGTCGGTGAGCCGGCCGTCGTCGAGCACCTGCAGGAGCACGTTGAACACGTCCGGATGCGCCTTCTCGATCTCGTCGAACAGCACGACCTGGTATGGCCGGCGCCGCACCGCTTCGGTGAGCGCGCCGCCCTCCTCATAGCCGACATAGCCGGGAGGCGCGCCGATCAGTCGGGCGACGGAGTGCTTCTCCATGAACTCCGACATGTCGATGCGCACCATGGCGCTCTCGTCGTCGAACAGGAAGCTGGCGAGCGCCTTGGTGAGCTCCGTCTTGCCGACGCCGGTGGGGCCGAGGAACATGAACGAGCCGATCGGCCGGTTCGGATCCTGCAGACCGGCGCGGGCGCGCCGCACGGCCTTGGAAACCGCCTGCACCGCCTCGCCCTGGCCGACGACGCGCTTGCCGATCTCGTCTTCCATGCGCAAGAGCTTCTCGCGCTGGCCCTCCAGCATCTTGTCGACCGGAATGCCGGTCCAGCGCGACACGACATGGGCGACATGGTCGGGCGTGACCACCTCTTCCACCATACCGGCCTTGCCGTCCTGGGCTTCGGCTTCCTTGAGCTTCTTCTCCAGCTCCGGGATCTTACCATAGGCAAGCTCGCCGGCGCGCTGGAACTCGCCCTTGCGCTGGGCAATCGCCAGCTCGTTGCGCATCTCGTCGAGTTGCTTCTTGAGGTCGGCGGCAAGGCCAAGCTTCTGCTTTTCGGCCTGCCACTTGGCCGTCAGCTCGGTCGACTGCTCTTCGAGGTCGGCCAGCTCCTTCTCCAGCTTTGCCAGCCGATCCTTCGAGGCGTCGTCCTTCTCGACCTTCAGCGCCTCGCGCTCGATCTTGAGCTGCATGATGCGCCGATCGATCTCGTCCAGCGCCTCGGGCTTGGAATCGACCTGCATCCTCAGCCGCGACGCGGCCTCGTCGACCAGGTCGATCGCCTTGTCCGGCAGGAATCGGTCGGCGATGTAGCGGTTGGACAGCGTCGCGGCCGAGACAAGCGCCGAATCGGATATGCGCACCTTGTGGTGCTGCTCGTATTTCTCCTTCAGGCCGCGCAGGATCGAGACGGTGTCCTCGACCGTCGGCTCGTCGACGAAGACGGGCTGGAAGCGGCGGGCAAGGGCGGCGTCCTTTTCGACATGCTTGCGGTATTCGTCGAGCGTGGTCGCGCCGACGCAGTGCAGCTCGCCGCGCGCCAGCGCCGGCTTCAAAAGATTCGACGCGTCCATCGCGCCCTCCGCCTTGCCGGCGCCGACCAGCGTGTGCATCTCGTCGATGAACAGGATGATGTTGCCGCTGGCGGCGGTGACTTCGTTGAGCACGGCCTTCAGCCGTTCCTCGAACTCGCCGCGATACTTGGCGCCGGCAATCAGCGCGCCCATGTCGAGCGCCATCAACTGCTTGTCCTTCAGCGATTCCGGTACGTCGCCATTGACGATGCGCAGCGCCAGGCCTTCGGCGATCGCCGTCTTGCCGACGCCCGGCTCGCCGATCAGCACGGGATTGTTCTTGGTGCGCCGCGACAGCACCTGGATGGTGCGGCGGATCTCGTCGTCACGGCCGATGACCGGATCAAGCTTGCCGGAGCGGGCGTCGGCGGTGAGATCCCGCGCGTATTTCTTCAGCGCGTCATAGCCCTGCTCGGCATTGGCCGAATCAGCGGTGCGGCCCTTGCGGACGTCGTTGATGACCTGGTTCAGCG
The DNA here is from genome assembly GCF_014843905.1 of Mesorhizobium silamurunense. Classification (NCBI taxonomy): domain Bacteria; kingdom Pseudomonadati; phylum Pseudomonadota; class Alphaproteobacteria; order Hyphomicrobiales; family Phyllobacteriaceae; genus Mesorhizobium; species Mesorhizobium silamurunense. The sequence goes on from NZ_LPVS01000251.1 coordinate 9,183, forward strand.
CCTGCGCGGTGACGCCGGCCTTGGCCAGGATGTCGGCTGTCTTGGCCGACTTCTCCATGGCGAGCGCCTGCAGCAGCCGCTCGACGGTGACGAAGCTGTCGCCGGCCTTCCTGGCCAGTTCCTCGGCGGTCGAGAACACCTTGGCGAGCGGCTGGGCGAGGTAAAGCTGGCCGTTGCCGCCTTCGACCTTGGGCATTGCCTCGAGCGCCGCCTCGACGCCGAGCTTGACGTCGCGGACACGGCCGCCGGCGCGCTCGATCAAGGACGCGGCAAGGCCCTCATCATCGTCGACGAGCACCTTCAGCATATGTTCGGGGGTGAATTGCTGGTGGTTGCGCGAGAGCGCCATGGTTTGCGCGGACTGGATGAAGCCGCGCACGCGCTCCGAGTATTTCTCAAGATTCATATCTGTCTCCTTCCATCACCGGCCCGCTTTGCGGCACCGGATCAGATTGCGGTGACGGACCCGCTCATTCGAGCCAGGCCCTGTTCAGCCGAGATATGGTATATAGGCCCAGGTCTCTCAAGACGCCTTGATGTCGGTCAACGCAGAATATTCTAAACGCATATCGCCCAAAAGCGCGCAGCGGTTTTGGGAGAACGACATGCATCAAAACAAAGACTTGAAGCGCATCGCCTGAATCCGCTTCCCCGCGACGCGCGCAAACGAAAACGGCGGAGATTTCTCTCCGCCGTTCGAATGCCTGAAAATGGACCCGGATCAGTTGCCGGGATCAGTCATTTATGTCGGCGACCGCCGGTTCGCTGGTGCCGCCTGCCGGCTCGGCGCCACTGTCGCTCGGCGCCGCACTTGCCTCTTCGGCGGCAGCGACGACTGCTTCGTTGCCGATGTCCGCGGTGTCGCCGCGATCGGCGGGGCTGCCCTCCCGGTCGGCATTGCCCTGCTCGGCACTGCCGCGACCGCGACGCGGACGCCTCGGCCGACGCCCGCCGCCATTGTCGGTAGCGGCTTCGTTGCGCTCAGCCTGGGCGGCAAGGGCCGCCGGCGAGAAGCTGTCGAACAGCGGAGCCTGCTCGGCCGAGAAGCCGTCTTCGGCTGAGCCCTCGGGCTGCGCCTGCGCCTCGCTGCGGCGGTTCTGGTCGAACTGCTGGCCGCCATGTTCGCCGCGCTGGCCCTCACCGCGCTGGCCCTCACCACGCTGACCCCCGTCACGCTGACCCCCGTCACGCTGACCATTGTCGCCGCGCTGGCCATTCTGGCCGTACTGGCCATAGCCGCCATTGCGGCGGTCGCGGTGCCTGTCGCGGCCGTTGTTGTCACGCCGGTTGTTGTCGCGGCCGTTTTCCTGGTTGAAGCCGAGCTCGGCCGGCGTGCCTTCGATCACCGGCTGCGGCCCGGAACCATTCGCCGCGGCCTGCGACTCGCCGGCATTGGTGTTGCCGGCGGTGTCGAACTCGTCGCGATCCTCATCGACATCGTCGTCGAAATCGTCGCGGTTCTGCTGGGCGTTCTGGATCGGCATCTGCGCCTGTGCGGCGGCAATGATGCGATTGTAGTGTTCCGCGTGCTGGAGGTAGTTCTCCGCCATCACCCGGTCGCCGGAGCTTTGCGCGTCACGGGCGAGTGCGGCGTATTTTTCGGCGATCTGCTGAGCCGATCCGCGGATCTTCACGTCCGGACCGTTGCTCTCGTAGTTGCGCGTCAGGGGATTGGGTCCCTTGCGGTTGTTGTTGTTGCCACCGCCGCCATTATTGTTGCGACCGCGCATGCGCCTGTTCTGCTGTTGTGGCCTCATTCGACTCTCTTCATGTGAATTTTTCTAAAACTCTTCGCGAACGGTGGCGCTCATGCAGCCAACCGTTTCGTTTTTTCACCGGCGTTCGCCCGCATCGATTGCGTTGGCGCCACGTGCCATCCTGTTCCGGTTACATCACTTGCCGGACGATTCCCGCACGAAGCATGGGCGTCGTTTGCACAAGGAGGCAGCTATTTCCAAGGAAAACCGAATCGCTAAGAGCACTGCCTGCTTCGTCTCATCCGGTCAAGCCGGAACCTAGCTGCATTCCCTAATGTTGCCAAGCGTTTTTTCGCACTGCATCAGGGGTTTCAACGCTCGAACACCAGAACCCTGTCGTTTCCGCCGAGATCGCGCCGCGCCTCCGCCAACCTGTAGCCGGCTGCCGCGAAGATCGCGGTAACCTCGCTTTGCTGCGTGTGGCCGATCTCGACCGCTACCTTGCCCTGTGCTTCCAGAAACCCTTCCGCCTCTCCGGCGATGATCCTGTAGGGGACCAGACCGTCCACGCCGCCATCAAGGGCCAGGCGTGGGTCGAAATCGCGGACCTCGTCCTGCAGATTTCCAATGTCTCGACTGGGTATATAGGGAGGGTTCGCGGCAATTACATGGTACCGGCCCGAAACTTTTTCGAACCAGTTGGAATGCAAGGCCTTGAAGCGCCTGCCGAGCCCAAGATCCTCGGCGTTTTGCGTGGCGGTCGCCAGCGCGCCGGGCGACATGTCGACGCCGGTCGCAGTCGCGGCCGGAACGGCGCTGAGCAGCGCCAGCGCTATGGCGCCGGTTCCGGTGCCGAGATCGAGGATACGGCATTCGCCGAGCCTTTCGGCAGTTGCCTTGGCAAAGGGCAGGACCGCGTCGACCAGCGTCTCGGTGTCAGGGCGCGGCTCCAGCGTGTCGGGCGACAGCGACAGCCGCAGCCCGTAGAATTCGCGATAGCCGAGGATGCGATGCACCGGCTCGCCTGCGACGCGACGTCTCAGGGCCGCCTCGATCGCGGTTAAGATCGCTGCATCGACCGGATGACCGGGCTCGGTGATGGCCTGGGTACGGGTCGTGCCGGAAAAGTGCTCGACGATCAGCCTCGAATCGAGCGCCGGATCGGCAATCCCGGCGGCAGCGAGCCGCTTCCTCGCCGCGCGCAGCAGCGGCCCGAGCGCGGCGGGCAAAAGATCAACCATCAATGCCCATATCGGCAAGCAGCTTCGACTGATGGTCGGCGATCAGCGCGTCGATCACCTCGTCGAGCTCGCCCATCATCACCCGGTCGAGCTTGTAAAGAGTGAGGTTGATGCGGTGGTCGGTGACGCGTCCCTGCGGGAAATTATAGGTACGGATGCGTTCCGACCGGTCGCCGGAGCCGACCTGCGATTTTCGCGACGACGAGCGCTCCTCATCCGCGCGGCTGCGCTCGAGGTCGTAGAGCCGCGCCCGTAAAATCTGCATGGCGCGCGCCCGGTTCTGGTGCTGCGACTTCTCCGCCTGGACCACCATGATGCCGGTCGGCAGGTGGGTGATGCGCACCGCCGAATCGGTGGTGTTGACATGCTGGCCGCCGGACCCGGAGGCGCGCATCGTGTCGATGCGGATGTCTTCCGCGCGGATATCGATATCGACCTCCTCGGCCTCGGGCAGCACGGCCACCGTCGCCGCCGAGGTATGGATGCGCCCGCCGGCCTCGGTTTCCGGCACGCGCTGCACGCGGTGCACGCCAGATTCGAACTTCAGATGCGCGAAAACGCCCTTGCCCGACACCGAGGCGATAATTTCCTTGTAGCCGCCGACCTCGCCTTCGCTGGCTGAAACGACTTCGAACCGCCAGCCGCGCGAGGCGGCATAGCGCTCATACATGCGAAACAGGTCGCCGGCGAACAAGGCCGCCTCGTCGCCGCCCGTGCCGGCGCGGATTTCGAGGATGGCGTTCCTGTCGTCGGCGGCATCCTTGGGCAGAAGCAGGATCTGGATGTCCTTCTGCAGCGCCTCGATGCGCTCCTCGACCTCCGTCAGGTCGGCCTCGGCCAGCGCCCGCATGTCGGCATCGGTTGCCTTGTCGGCGAGCATCGCTTCGAGGTCGGCCTGCTCCTGCTCGGCGGCGCGCAGCGCCCGGATCTTGCCCACCATCTCCTGGATGTCGGCATATTCCGAAGCCATCTTGACGTAGGCGTCGGCGGCGGGTGCGGCCGACATCTGCGTTTCGAGCATGTCGAAACGCTTGACGACTTGATCCATACGGTCGCGGGGCAGATTGATCATGGCAGAACGCTATAGCGGAATGGAGCGATCGTCGGCAAAGGCCTGCAGCAGCGCCCGCATCGGCGTCCCTTGGGCGGGCGCCATCAGATTGTCCTTGAAGAAGGCTTCCAGCTCCTGCAGCGGCAACTCGGTCAGCATTGCCTTGACCGGACCGATCGAGGCCGGCGACATTGAGATCGAGCGGAAGCCGAGGCCGATCAGCGCCATCGCCGAGATCGGCTTGCCTGCCAGCTCGCCGCAAAGCGTCACTGGCGTGTGGTTGCGGGCGCCGGCATCGGCGATCTGCTTCAGCACGCGCAGGAACGGCGCCGACAGCGTGTCGAAACGGTCAGCAAGCTGCGTGTTGCCGCGGTCCACAGCCATAATGAACTGGAAAAGGTCGTTGGAACCAACCGAGACGAAGTCGACCGCCTTCATCAGCTCGTCGAGTTGGAACAGCAGCGACGGCACCTCCAGCATCGCCCCGAGCTTGAGGCTGGTGGGCAGATGATGCGCAAAACGCGACAGATGCCGGACCTCGCGGTCGATGATCTCGCGCGCCTGCGCAATTTCCGAGAGCTCGGTCACCATCGGCAGCATCAGCTTCAACTCGCGGCCGCCGCAGGCCTTGAGCAGCGCGCGGATCTGGGTCCTGAGCAAGCCGGGGCGGTCAAGCGTGAGCCGGATCGCCCGCCAGCCGAGCGCCGGGTTCTCCTCCTGCAGCGCGCCCTTGAAATAGGGCAGCACCTTGTCGCCGCCGATGTCGATGGTGCGGAAGGTGACCGGCTTGCCGCGCGCGGCCTCGAGCACGTCGCGGTAGAGCCGCTCCTGCGCTTCGGCGCGCGGGAAGGTCGAGGCGACCATGAACTGCAATTCGGTGCGGAACAGGCCGATGCCGGCCGCCCCCGATTCCGAAAGCTGCGGCAGATCGACCGCCAGCCCCGCATTCATCAAGAGATCGACCGGGACGCCGTCCTTGGTCAGCGACGGCTTCTTGCGCAGTTCGCGGTAGACCTCTTGCCGCCGTGCCCGGAAGCGGACCTTTTCGGCATAGGCGGCCTCGAGATCGGACTGCGGCCTGAGGTGGATGGTGCCTTCCTCGCCGTCGACGATAATGGCGTCGCCGTTTTCCGCCATGGAAACGGCGCCCTTGACCTGCCCGGCGACCGGAATGCCCATGGCGCGCGCAACGATAACGACGTGGCTGGTCGCGGCCCCATCCTCCAGCACCAGGCCGCGCAGCTTGTCCCTGGGATAGTCGAGCAGTTCGGCGGCACCCATCGAGCGGGCGACGATGATGGCGTCCTTGGGCAGCGAGGCCGCGACATCCTCCGGCCCGCGCCCCATTAGCTGGCGCAAGAGCCGGTTGGCGAGATCGTCGAAATCGCTCATCCGCTCGCGCAGATAAGGGTCCGTCATGTGCAGCATGCGCGCGCGCATGTCGCTCTGCACCTTTTCCACCGCCGCTTCCGCCGTCAGGCCGTTGCGGATCGCCTCTTCCAGCCGGCGCACCCAGCCGCGATCGTTGGCGAACATCCGATAGGCCTCGAGCACCTCGCGATGCTCGCCCTCGAAGGCGACGTCGCGGCGCTCCAGCATGTCGTCGATCGACAGCCTCAGCGAACCGAGCGAACGGTCGAGGCGGCGGACCTCTTCCTCGCTGTCCTCGTTGAACAGGTTGGTGACGACGATGCGCGGCTCGTGCAGCACGACATGGCCGAGCCCGACGCCTTCGTTGAAGGACAGGCCGGTGAAGCTCGCCGGACGGCTGAGATCGAGTTCCAGCCCCGGCCTGGTGAGGCGCGCGAGATCGCCGGTGGCGATCATCTCGGCGATCACCATCGCCGTCGTTTCCAGCGCTTCGATCTCGTCTTCGCGGTATTGGCGCATGGTCTTGTTCTGCACCACCAGGACGCCCAGCGTGCGCCCTGCCCGCAGCACCGGAACGCCGAGGAAGGAATGGTAGATCTCTTCGCCGGTTTCCGGCAGGTAGGCGAAGGCCGGATGCTCCTGCGCGTTGGAGAGGTTGAGCGGCCGCGCGCTGGCGGCAATCGTGCCGACCAGGCCTTGGCCGAGCCTCAATTGCGCGAGGTGGACGGCATTGGGGTTCAGACCCTCGGTGGCGTAGAGCTCGAGCACCGAATCGGCGCGCAGCACATAGAGCGAGCAGACCTCGGCGACCATGTTGGAGGCGATGTCGCGCACGATGCGGTCGAGCCGCTCCTGCGGCTCCAGCGGCTCCTGCATGAGCTCGCGGAGCCGTTTCAGCAGAACGCGCGGGCCGCCGGCCATGTCACGCATCGCGGCTTCTTCTCCAATGGGCACGTTGCCCGCCGCAGTTTCTCCCGCGGCCGGCGCTCACGCAACAACTGACTCAGTTCTTGCTACTGCTTATCGAGCCCGTACACGGAATGCAAAGTACGAACTGCAAGTTCCGTATAGGGACCGTCGATCAGTATCGAGATTTTGATCTCGGACGTCGTGATCGCCCGGATATTGATCGCCTTGTCGGCCAGCGCCTTGAAGGCGGTGGCGGCGACACCCGCATGGCTTCGCATGCCGATGCCGATGACCGAGACCTTCGACATGCCGGCTTCCGATTGCACGACGTCGTAGCCGACATCTGCCTTCAGCCGCTCGAGCACGGCCAGCGCCTTGTCGACGTCGCCCGACGGCACCGTGAAGGTCATGTCGGTGAACTTGCCGTCCTCGGAGATGTTCTGGACGATCATGTCGACATTGATATTGGCCTCGGCCAGCGGGCCGAAGATGCCGGCGGCAACGCCTGGGCGGTCGCCGACGCGGCGCAGCGAAATCTGCGCTTCGTCCTTGGCGTAGGCAATTCCGGTGACGACCTGCTGTTCCACGATCTCTTCCTCGTCGCAAATGAGCGTTCCGGGCGGATTGAGCAAATCCCCCATTCCGGGCGCGTCGGGATCGTCGAAGGACGACCGCACAAAGGTACGCACCCTGTGCACCATGGCAAGCTCGACCGACCGCACCTGCAGCACCTTGGCGCCGAGCGAGGCCATTTCGAGCATTTCCTCGAATGAAATCTTGGCCAGCCGCCGCGCTTTCGGCTCGATGCGCGGGTCGGTCGTGTAGACGCCGTCGACATCGGTGTAGATGTCGCAGCGGTCGGCCTTGACCGCCGCCGCGATCGCCACCGCGCTCGTATCGGAGCCGCCGCGGCCGAGCGTTGCGATGCGGTTGTCCGGACCGATGCCCTGGAAACCGGCGATGACCGCCACCTGGCCCTCGCCGAAGCGCTTGATCAGGAAGGCGCCGTCGATGTCAAGGATGCGCGCCGCGCCATGGGCGTTGTCGGTCTTGATCGGGATCTGCCAGCCCTGCCAGGAGCGGGCATGCACGCCCATATTCTGCAGGGTGATCGCCAACAGACCTGCGGTGACCTGCTCGCCGGAAGCGACGACGGCGTCATATTCGCGCGCGTCGTGCATTGGCGAGGCCTCGCGCGTCCAGGCGACCAGCTCGTTGGTCTTGCCGGCCATGGCCGAAACCACCACGGCGACGTCGTGGCCGGCATCGACCTCGCGTTTGACATGGCGCGCCACATTGCGGATGCGGGCGATGTCGGCGACCGAGGTTCCGCCGAATTTCATCACGATACGCGCCATGGGAGCGAGATGCCTTTGACTGAAGCCGGCTCAGCGCCGGAACGGAAAGATGCGCCCGGCAAGCCGAGCCGCGGAAATGCGCGGCCTCCTTAGCCAAAACATCAAGGCTTCGCAAGCGATGGCGGGAAAAGATCCCATGAGGCGACGGGCGGCGGAACTCAGGTAAGGTTTCGGGGT